>JAYTTA010000544.1:0-3240 GCA_043745345.1 Acetobacteraceae bacterium
TGTTCCTGTTCCCAGGGATGGGCGGCTACGATCCGGAGTTCATCCGCCTCGGCTCGTTCTGCGAGGCGGAGGTCCAGCCCGTGGCGGTCGCCTACCCGCATTGGACGGTGCTGTTCCACAAGCCAGGGTTCGACCTTGACGCGCTGGTCGGTGCCGCCGTGGCGCAGATCGTGGCGGAGGCGTCGCCTGGTCCGGTGCTACTTGCCGGCTACTCGTTCGGTGGCCTGGTCGCTTTCGCCGCGGCGGCCCGGCTGCGTGAGTTGGGCAGCCCGGTCGGCTTCCTCGGCCTGCTCGACATTGAGGCGCGCCCAGGTAATGACGACGCGACGGGCGCCATTCGCCCACCGATGACGCGGGGTCAGGAGCTTTCGGGTTTTCTGGCGGCGCTGCGCCGAGGGGATGGCGCGGGGCGGCTCGCCTATGTGTTATCTCGGCGGCTGATCAGCCCGCGCTGGCGACCATTACTGCGCCTCTGGGCCGGCCTTCCGCGACGTCGACGGCCGAGCCCATTTACGCTGTACCTCGACCGCGACCTGCTGTTCTGGCACCTCCGGCCGTTGCTGCGCCAATGGGCCTGCTTGCGCGAGACCCTACCGAAATCGGATGCGCAAACCTTTCTGTTCCGCACCGTGCAACACGCGGACGGCCTGTCTGCCGACCTCGACTGGGCACCGCTCTGTCCCGGGCTGTCCGTGGTCCGGCTGCCCGGCACCCATCTCAGCCTGGTTAGGATGTTCCTGCCCCAGCTCGGTGCCGCCTTCCGCCAGGCGATCGTTGAAACGCTGGCCCCTGCCGGGAACGCTCAGGATGCGGATCGCGCCGCAGCAGTCGCCTGTTTGGCGGCATCCACCCGATAGGCATGACGGACAGTCGGCAGCCGCCTCGCAGGCCAGCGCGCGGAGCTGGGGCCATCGCAGAACTCCAGGAATTCTTCGACCTTCAGCCCCCAGTCGGCGCTGCATGCGAACTTCAGGCCATTCCGGCGAAGCTGATGGCGCAACCGTGGATCGTGGCTCAGCCGGGACATGGCGTGGGCGATGTCCGGCACCGAGTTGCCATCGACGACCAGACCGTTGACGCCGTGGCGTACGGCGTCGGCAGTACCGCCGTCTCGCCCCGCGATCACCGGTAATCCACAACTACCGGCTTCCAGGAAAACCAGGCCAAATCCCTCAGTGTCGCCGTTCGGCAGCGCGCGGTTGGGCATCACGAAAACGTTGCCGAGACGATAGAAATCAACCAGACGGTGCTCCGGCACGGCGCCGGCGAAGCGCACGTCGGCGGCGATGCCAAGCTCATCCACAAGATTTTTCAACGACATCTCGAACGGTCCGGCGCCAGCCACCAGGAAAAGTCGTCGCGTGCCTCTGTCGCACGATTGATTCCCTTGCGTGCCTATGTGGCACGACTCATTCCGTAGTGAGGCGAACGCCCGCAACGCCTGGTCGATACCCTTCTTCTCCAGCAACCGGCAGATCGACAGAAAGACAAAGGCGTTTTCGATGTCATGGCGACGCAACAGATCCGGCGCCTTCGGCCCAGGCGTGAAGCGGGTGGACGCGACGCCGTTCGGGATCAGCTTCACCTTGCAGGACCGGTCGTGTCCGATCAGATCGAGCACCGCTTTTCGCGTGAATCGGCTGACAACGACGATCCCATCCGCCCGGAGAAGCAGCGCGCCGCAACGCCGCTTCGCTCGGTCATTGGCCTGCTGCATAGTGACTTCCTCGCCATGGACGTAGACGATCACCCGCAGTCCAAGCAGCGCCTGCAACGGTCGGATTAGCCATCCGCTGGCCATCAATTCGCCAAGGCAGACGGTGTCATGCCGGCCGCGCCACACAATTCGGAGAATGGTCACAAAAACCGTAAGCCGGATGATGATATCTCCGCCGATCTGTGCCGCCCACCGCCATCGCGAGGGAATAGCTGACGCCAGCACGGTCCGCAGCAGGCGCACCCGATGGACGGCATAGGGCGCTACCCGGTCATGTTCCAGCCAACCGTCCAATGGCAATCCGTCGGCATAACCGATACGCGGCGCCAGCACATCGACGGCGCCATTGGCCGCGCTTGCGATCGCATCATAGACCACGGCCGACCCGCCATGCACCGGCGGGAAGTTGCTGGCGATCAGCAGCAGCTTCCGGGTTGCGTCTCGATCGACCGAAAGTTTATCGATGCTGGCCAACCGCATTGCCGCCAAAACCGTTGGGGCGAGCCTGCAGCCCGGCGGAATTGGATGGCGGCGTGACTAGTCTTGATATGGCTGCCACGTCGCGAAACGATGCGGCAGGCTCAGGGTTGGATCGACGGTAGGCGGCTGCGGCTTCGCCCCGGCTCCTCACATCGCATTTCTCGAGAATGCTGTGGACGTGATTCTTAACCGTGGACTCAGCGATGTGAAGGCGCCGCGCGATTCGCTTGTTGCACAACCCGTCGGCCAGGCACTCCAGCACCTGGCGTTCACGCGCGGTCAGGTCATGGATGCCGCCGCGAAGCGACCGCGACTGCGACTGGCTGGTGAAGCGCTTGAGCAGCAATGAGGTCAGCCGTGGCGGGCAGACGACCTCGCCGGCAGCGGCGCGCCGCACCGTCGCGATCAGCTGGTCGGTCGAGGTGTTGGGTTCCAGATAGCCCGAAATACCGATATCGGCCCAAGCCAGGAAATCCTCGTCGCGATTGGTCACTGCAAGCACGACCGCCATGATGTTGCCGAGGCGCGCGCGGATCGCTGCCAGTTCGGCGAATCCCTCAGGGTGAGAACTGTCGACTAATACCAAGCTTGGTATCTTTTCTGGCATGGCGCCATCGAATGCATCGGTGCGCTGATGCTCCTCCGGGCCGTCGGTTGCCACGGGGATGCCTGCGACGGACAAGGCCTGCTGCAGCATCTCCCGCAGGAAGTGCATTCGAGTAAGTATCAGAACTATCATGACAGTAACCCTAAAAGCTTAATTTCATAACGGGTGAGGATTGAAAAGGTTCCAAATTGGAATGAAACTATGAATATAAAAACTATGCCATATAATCATAAAACTTACTTACATTTCATTTATGATTATAGTGTAAGCTCTTTGAACATACTTATAAAATGTTTGATTGCGATAAATCATGATTAATATTTCAACTTTGGGTTAAACGCTATTTACCGAAACGTTTTCGTGAGCACTGGATAATTGGGGATCTCACTCGCGGCAAATGATAAAGCCTTGATTTCGAACACGAACGTTGCCGCCG
>JAYTTA010000545.1:0-3211 GCA_043745345.1 Acetobacteraceae bacterium
GGCATCACGGCGAACGGATTCTTCTCGGCCCGCACCTTCGTGCTGGCCATCTCCAACGCGTTCACCGGCGTCACTGCGGCCCAAGAAGTGCGCTATGACGGCTATTTCGGCAAGACCGACGCCCGGGATCCGTACGGCCAGGGCGGCATCAAGCTCATGCGGGCGTACGACAACCTCGGCAACAAGCTGTGCCTGAACTCGTCCAACGCGATAGGGGTGTGCGGCACCACCTTCACCCTCAGTTATTATTACCCCGCCGATCCTTATTTGCGCATGACCGGCAAAACCGGTGCCACTTGCACCTGCAAACCCGGCGTCAGCCCCTGTACCGCAGGGATCGATGCCTCTTGCGGGGAGTATGTGCTCGCCGACAACATCAATGTGCTGCCCGGCTCGACCGACGCCTCCTCGATCCTCTTTCTCACGCCCTCCGCGGGGCTGCAGATCAGTTCGGGAACCGGGTTCGTCTGCAGCCACGAGTATGCCTACACCGCGACCAATCAGGCGCAGCTGGTCGCGGGGCTGCAGGCGGCGTTTTCCGCGGTGGCCGCCGGGGATTACACCACCGAGGCGCCGGTCATCGCGGACAACACGCCCACGCCCCTGGGCGCCCTGAGTATCATCTACACCACCTCGGCCGATTACCCCGGCTTTGCCGGCCATCTGCGGGCTCAGGATCTGGACCTGCCGCTGGCGGGCGGAGGATTCCAGGTGATCTGGGATGCGGGCCAGAAACTCGCGACCCGGGATCCCGCCACGCGCAATATCTACACTATCAGCGGCGGCGTGCAGGTGAAGATCACCAACACCAGCATCCTGCCCGGGATTTCCCCCGGAGGGGTCAACTTCCTGCTGGGCTATGACGGCAGCATGGGCACCCTTGTCGGCAACCGCCGCCCGTGGATGCTGGGCGACATGACGGGCTCGCCGCCGATCGCGGTGATGCCCCCGAGGGCTTTTTTGCAGGGAACCACCATCGGGCATGACCTGTACCAGACCGCCAAGTACTCGCGCACCCGGCTGATCCTGGTGGGCTCCTCGGACGGCATGGTGCACGCGTTCAACGCGGGGACCGGCGACGAGGAATGGGCGTTCGTCCCGCCTGTCCTGCTCCCGGTAATCGATCAGCTGTATCAGAATTTCAAATTGCTCCAGATCCCGGTCGGCCAGCCCGCCTTCGCGGAGAACCACATCTACGGCGTGAGCGCGCCGCTCAATGTCGCCGATGTTGACTTCAATAATGCCATCTCCCCCGCCACCCCGGATTGGCGGACCATTGTGGTCGGCGGACTCGGACCGGGCGGCAAGGCGCTTTTCGCGCTCGATGTTACCGCGGACGTGAGCCCCCCCACGCCCGCCTCTCCCCCCAACCCTCGCTTCAAGGTATTGTGGTACAAGGACGCCACCGCTTTTCCAAGCCTCGGCGACACCTGGTCCTCCCCCTCCATCGCGCTCGCGACCAACGGCAAATGGGTGGTATCGGCCGGCAGCGGACCAAACGGGGTGATCGGCAATTCCGGCTACGCCAAGGGCGTCACCGTTTACCACCTGAAACCCAACGATGGCACCGTGCTGCAATCCTATGTGCTGGGCACCTCCGGCTCCGACAGCACCGCGCTGATCAGCTCAACCACCGTTTCCGCCCACAGCGACTACTCGACCAGCAAAATTTCTTTTGCCGACGCGCTCGCCAACCGCGGCTACCAAGCCGACACCGCCGGCCGGATCTGGGACACCGACACATCCGCCGTCACCCCATCGAGCTGGTCGCCGGTTCAAGCCTTCTACCTCGCCACATCGGCCGCGGAACTTCAGCAGCCGATCTACCACTCGCCCTCGCTCGGCCTCTACCAGGACACCTACAGCCCTGGAACTTATGCCAACCATTTCCTCCAGATCATGAGCTGGGCGAGCGGCACCTTCTCCGAGAGCCGCCCGCAAGTCAACGACCTCAATTGCGGTCCCAGCCCCAAGATCCCCTGCTTTTCGGCGAACCTCTACTCGCGCATGTGCGACCTGACCGCCACGCCCGCCGCGGGCTGCGCGGGGGGCTTCACGACGCGGCAGACGACGCTCACGGGCCAGACCTACAAAATCGGCACCGTGGCGACCAGCTACTCCAAATTCGCCCGCACCATCGGCCCCTCGCTGCTGTTCATCCCCGTGGTGTTTAATGCCTCGGGCAGCGCGGTCACGACCTGGCCGAAGGCGGGGGATATCGGGTCGCTCTTCACGGTTTACGATCCCAAGCCGACCGACGCGGCGGGTAACCCCGTCCTTTCCTGCAAAGGTGAAAGTTCGGTGATCTTCAACTATCCGTTCGGCAAGGGCACGGTCGCGGCGCGCGACAGCACTGGTGCCTACGCCGCGTCCAGCACCACGGTCATTGACGCGGGAGCGGGCTCATCATCCCCCGCCATCGTGTACAACGGACGGATTTTCATCAACATGTCGAGCGAGACGCAAGCTGGCGGCATAGAAATCGGCACCACCCCGACCACCACGACCGCGCCCTACCCGGTGGTCAGTTCGTGGCGGGAAGTATTCTGAAACGACGCCGGGGTGGCCGCACCTGCGGCTCCCCGGCGTTTATAATCGGCGGACGCCGGAACGGCTGGCTGACGAAATCGCCGTCGAGGCCGCGAGGATTACATGACCAACCATTACCGCCCCACCGGTTTCTGCGGCAGCCCGCCCCGCCCCGCCGCCCGCCAGCTCGCGCTGGCGATGGTGTTAGGAGCGGGGCTGCTCCAGGCCGGAACGGCCCCTGAGCCGCTCGCGCCGGTGCCGGACGCGGGGGTCATCACCCGCGCGGATCGGGAATGGGCGCAGTGGCGGATTGAGAAGTTCTACCACGATCGCCGGATCTGGCCCGCCGGCAATCCCGGTGCCAAGCCTCCGTTCGAGGCCGTGGCGGACGCGGCGGCGGTGGCCACCCGCGCCGAGCAGCCGCCGCTCATGAGCGCGGCCCTCGAGCGCTATTGGTCGGTCCGCATTGATCCGGCCATGCTGCAGGCGGAGATCGCACGGATGGAGCGGGAGAGCCGGGACCCCGAGGCGTTGCAGCGGTTGTTTTCAGCCCTGCGCGACGATCCGGCCCTGATCGCGGAGACCGTGGCGCGCGACCAGCTCGCGCGGCGGATGCTGCGCGAACGCTACGCGCAGGACCCGGAGCTTCACGCCGAGACGCGGCGGCGCGCGGAAGCGCTGG
>JAYTTA010000546.1:0-3201 GCA_043745345.1 Acetobacteraceae bacterium
CGCACCGAGGGCCTTTCAAAGGATTTTACGCTTCACCTGCAGCAAGGCGTTCGCATCCCGGTCTTGGCCGGCATCGACCTTGTCGTTCACGCCGGTGAGTGCGTTGCTTTATCCGGACCTTCAGGTGCTGGCAAAACCACCCTGATGCGCTGCCTGTACGGCAACTACCGCGTCGGCGCCGGCCGCATCCTGATCCGCCACGACGGCGACATGGTCGATATCGCTGCCGCCACGCCGCGCGAGATCCTGGCTGTGCGAGCAAAAACCCTGGGCTATGTCAGCCAGTTCCTGCGCGTCGTACCCCGCGTCGCCGCGATCGATCTCGTCGCCGAACGCAGCGTCGGACCCGACGCCCGCGACAGGGCGGAAAGGATGCTGTCGTCGCTGAATATCCCGCCGCGTCTGCAATCGCTGCCGCCGGCGACCTTTTCGGGCGGCGAGCAGCAGCGCGTCAACCTGGCACGCGGCTTCATCGGCGGCCACCCGATCCTGCTTCTGGACGAGCCCACCGCGGCGCTGGACGCCGCCAACCGCCGCGTCGTCATCGACTGCATCCGGCAAGCCAAGTCGCGAAACATTGCCATCATCGGTATCTTCCACGATGAAGAGGTCCGCGACGCCGTCGCCGATACAATTTTCCCCGTGTTGCCGATGCAGGACGCCGCATGAATTTCGAAACCATTCTTACCAATGCCAGGCTGGTGCTGCATGACCGCGTGATGGAAGGCACTGTGGTACTACGCGACGGCCTGATTTTCGACGTGTCAGAAGACCGCTCGCACGCCGCCGGCGCGATCGACCTCGAAGGTGATTTCCTCCTTCCGGGCGTGGTCGACGTCCACACCGACAACCTCGAACGCCAGGTCCAGCCGCGGCTCAACGCCCGCTGGCCGTCGCGTTCGGCGATGCTGGCGCATGACGCGCAATGCGCCGCCGCCGGCGTGACCACGGTGCTCGATGCGCTTTGCCTGGGCGACCTCGGCTTCGACAAGGACCGGCTGCGCACCTTCCAGGAAGGCGTCGCCGACCTCGACGCGCTGTCCGGCTCCGGTCTGCTCAAGTCCGAGCATTTTCTGCATCTGCGCTGCGAGATGCCGGCGGTGGATGTTCTGGAACTCGTCGAACCGGTCGCCGACCACAGGCTGGTGCGGATGATCAGCCTGATGGACCACAGTCCCGGGGTCGGCCAGTACGCCGACATGGCCCGGTACCGGCAGCTGCGCCGCAACGACGGCAACAGCGAGGAGGCGATTGAAGCCCGCATCCTCGAACTCACCGACCAGCGGGCACGCATGCGCGATGCAAACCGCCACGCGCTGCTCGCCCGCGTTGCCGGCCTGAACATCGCGCTCGCCAGCCACGACGACCGCACCGAGGCTGAGATTTTCGAGAACCACGCCGACGGCATCCGAATCTCTGAATTTCCCGTCACCATGGCGGCGGCGCAAGCGGCGTGCGCCCTTGGCATGGACGTCATCATGGGCGCACCCAACATCGTCCGCGGCGGCTCCCACTCCGGCAACGTCTCGGCCGCCGCCATGGTAAGGGCCGGCGCGGTCGATGCCCTCGCCTCCGACTACGTCCCAGCGGCCCTGGTCGAGGCTGTTTTTCAATGTGTCCGCGACACTGGCATCACCCTGCCTGCAGCGGTGGCGATGGTGTCCGAAAATCCCGCCCGCATGGCCGGCCTGCCCGATCGCGGCCGGATCGAGCCCGGCCTGCGCGGCGACGTCGTGCGCGTGCGCCTGTGGGGCGACCTGCCCGTCGTGCGCCAGGTGTTTCGCGCCGGCGAGCGGGTGGCATGAGCACCCCGGCTTGAACGCACGATTCGCCGCGTATTACTCGCCCGCGATCGACGACCCCCTGTTCCGGACCGGTGCCATCTGGCTCGGCCGCGATCCTGAGACCAACACGTTGCTGCAACAGCCGGATTTGCCCGGCATGGCGGAAATCACCGCCGATCCCGCCCGTTACGGCTTCCATGCCACGCTGAAGCCGCCGATGCAGCTGGCTGCCGGCGCGACCTGGTTCGAACTGGAGGACGCGGCTCGGCGCATGGTGCGCGACATCCCGCCATTCACGCTACCGCCGCTGCAGATCGCCGACCTTCACGGCTTCCTGGCCTTGCGGGAGACGGAACCCTGCCCCGAGCTTCAGGCGCTGGCCGATCTCTGCGTGACCACGCTCGACCCGTTCCGCGCCCCGCCGTCGCTTGAGGAACTGGCGCGACGCCGCCGTGGTGGGCTCGATGCGCATGAGGAGAATATGCTCGTGCGTTGGGGTTATCCGTACGTGCTGGAAAGCTGGTTTTTCCACATGACTCTGACTCACCGGCTCAGCCCGGATGAAGCCGAAATCTATCGCCCCGCCGCACAGGCGCACTTCGCCGGGCTGCTCGACAGACCCAGGCCAGTGTCGAACCTTTGCCTGTTCGGCCAGCCGCCGCCGCAGGACGGGCGGCAGATGCCGTTCACGATCGCGCTACGAATTCCACTGCTCGGTTGAGTGCCGCCACGAACCGGCTGACCCCGACTTCAATGCTTGAATCGTTGCATACGCTGTCCACCGGAACATTCGGCGGCAGTGCGATTACTCGTGCCAGGCGCTCGGAAATATCGCCGGCCGGTTCGCGCCCCCGTGCCGCGAGGCGTTGCGCCAGGATCTCCGGCGCGGCGGTGACCTCGATCACGCGTGTCGGAAATAGCTGGGCCGCAATCTCTATCTGTGTCCGCGAGCCGTTGACCACGGCCACCACATTCCGTGCGATGGTGTCGCTGACATCGGCCGGCGTGCCATAGCCCAGCCCGTGTGCCCGCCACCAAATTGAGAATTCGCCGGCGGTGACCCGCCGGTCGAACTCGGCCTCAGTGATCGCCTCATGGTCCTCACCGCCGGAGGAGGCTGGCCGGGTGATGGCACGGCGCACAAAGCGGAACCGGGAATCGCCGGCCAGCCGCTTGCGTGCCGCGTCCAGCACGGTGTCCTTGCCGGCACCCGATGGGCCGACCACAAGAATAAGCATCGTGTTCGGTCCTGACACGTTCAAACGGAGACTGGGCGGCAGACGGCACTGGCCGGCGGCATCGGATCCAACCTGTTGCGGAGACATCATGCGAACCTTGACCCAGCCCGGCCCGATCGCCAACCCGCGGATTGTCAGCATCGCCGGCGATGCCGCGTCGCTGCTGTACCGACTGGAGC
>JAYTTA010000547.1:0-11893 GCA_043745345.1 Acetobacteraceae bacterium
TAAGACATTAAGCCAGAAGGCATTCAGGCACAGCACGGCAATCGGCAATCGGCGCATGACGCGTCTCCAGGTTCAGGCGCCTTTCGAAAAATCAAAAAGCACCCGGTTGCAGGAACGATTGCCGCATACGGGTTTAACCCGCCGCTCCGGTGCACCTCGCCCGTCGCACGCGAAAAATCTCGACGCCGGCCGGTCTCCTGGCTCACGGTGTCGGAATTGCTCCCGCGCCGGACCCGCCTTCTCGCCCGATCGGGCAATGGCATCTGGGTCAGGCTCACCGCCTACAGTTGCGAGGGCAGCCGCGGACTGCCGGCACCATGCGGAATGGTCCCGGCCTCTCGCGTTCCCGTTTCAGCCCTTGCGGGCCACCTGCGTCTGCAGCCAGAGTAGAAGCAACCGGAATAAGCCGCAAACGCCGGCAACACGTCCCGATCGGGACAGGGGGAAATTTTGGACCATTCCGACATCGGTGGCACCGCGGAGCACGCGGCGCTGGTCGGCACACGTTCGGCCAGCGACGGCCTGCGGCGTTGGTGGCGGCTGGTGGACCGTTCGGTCGGCATCATCCCGGTGCCGCTGTTCCCCGTCATCTTCGCCCTCGCCGCCGGCTTTATCTGGCTCGGCAATGTGCCAGCCGACCTCACCACGATGATCCCGGTGATTGCGCTCGGCGCCTATACCTGCGCCGAAATCGGCCGGCGTATTCCCGTGCTGCGCAACATCGGCGGCCCGGCGATCTTTGCCACCTTCCTGCCCTCCTACCTGGTTTACGCGCACATCCTGCCGGCGCCGGTGATCAAGGCCGTCACCGACTTCACCAAACAGACAAACTTCCTGTACTTGTTCATCTGCTGCATCATCGTCGGCTCGATCCTGTCGATGCAGCGCGACGTGCTGATCAAGGGCTTTCTGAAGATCTTCGTGCCGCTCGGCGTCGGTTCGATCTGCGCGGGGATCGTCGGCACCACGATCGGCTGGGCGCTCGGCCTTGGCGCCAGGCACACCCTGTTCTTCATCGTCATCCCGA
This sequence comes from Acetobacteraceae bacterium, assembly GCA_043745345.1. Lineage (GTDB taxonomy): Bacteria > Pseudomonadota > Alphaproteobacteria > Acetobacterales > Acetobacteraceae > PALSA-911. Next base: position 1,028 of record JAYTTA010000547.1, read on the forward strand.
TCATGGGCGGCGGCATCGGCGAGGGCGCGCTGCCGCTGTCGCTGGGCTACGCCGCGATCCTTGGCCAGAAGCAGGGCGACATCTTTGCCGAGATCCTGCCCGCCGTGATGCTCGGCAGCCTGACCGCGATCCTCGCCGCCGGCGCGCTCAACTATATCGGCAGGCGCTTTCCCAACTTGACCGGCGAGGGCCAGCTGCAGCCGATCGAGCACGGCGACGCGCTCGAAGAATCCATGGTCGCCGAGGAGGAACGGCCGTCGGGAAAGATAATCGACGCGAAGACCGTCGCCGCGGCCGGGCTGACCGCGGTCACCCTCTATCTATTCGGCATGATGGTGCAGGACCTCACCGGCTTTCCCGCGCCGGTGCTGATGCTGTTTGCCGCCGTTGCGCTGAAGCTGATGCGCGGCATCTCGGCCCAGCTCCGCGAGGGCGCCGGCGTGGTCTATAAATTTTTCTCGCAATGCGTCACCTACCCGCTGCTGTTCGCGATCGGCGTCGCGCTGACGCCGTGGGACAAGCTTATCGCCGTGCTGCAGCCCTCGATCCTCATAACCATCGTCGCCACCGTGTTCACCATCATGGGCACCGGCTTCGTCGTCGGGCGCTGGGTCAAGCTGTATCCAATCGAGGCGGCGATCGTGAACGCCTGCCATAGCGGCCAGGGCGGCACCGGCGACGTCGCCATCCTGACCGCCGCCAACCGGATGGAGCTGATGCCGTTCGCCCAGATTGCGACCCGCATCGGCGGCGCCATCACCATCACCGTCGCCCTGCTGATCCTGGCCCGGCTATCGTGATTCCCCCAACTGGTTCGATCCCAAAGATCGCCTTCACGCCGCAGGCCAAGGTGCCGCTTGCCGGCATCCGCGTGGTCGATATTTCCCGCTTGGTCGCCGGCAACATGGTCAGCCTGCAACTGGCCGATCACGGCGCCGACGTGATAAAGATCGAGGACCCCGAGCGTGGCGACCCGCTCCGCGCCTGGCGCGTCGAGGGCCACAGCCTGCATTGGAAGGTCTACGCGCGGAACAAGAAAAGCCTTGCGCTCAACCTGCGGATGCCGGCGGCGAAACAGGCGCTCCACGACTTGCTCGCAACCTCCCACGTCCTGATCGAGAACTTTCGCCCCGGCACTCTCGAAGCCATGGGTTTTTCGCCTGCGACACTGTGGGCGCGAAACCCGAAACTGGTAATCGTGCGCATCTCCGGATTCGGCCAGGATGGCCCCTACCGCGACCGCCCGGGTTTCGGCACACTCGTTGAGGCGATGTCCGGGTTCGCCGCCAAGAACGGTTTTTCGGACCGCGCGCCGATCCTGCCGCCGCTGGCCCTCGCCGACATGATCGCCGGCCTGTACGGTGCCTACGCCGTAATGATCGCGCTGCGCGAAACCGAACGCGGCGGACCGGGCCAGGTCATCGATCTGCCGTTGCTCGACCCAATCGTTTCGATCCTTGGGCCGGACGCCGCCACCTACCGCGTTTCCGGCGAAATCCCCGCCCGCACCGGATCCCGCTCCGCCACCACCTCGCCGCGCAACGCCTTCCCCACCTCCGATGGCCGCTATATCGCGATCTCGGCCTCGATCCAGGCTATGGCCCGCCGGCTGTTCCGCGCCATCGGCCGCGCCGACATGATCGACGACCCGCGCTTTCGAACCAATACCGACCGCGTCGAAAACGTTGAGGCGTGCGAGGCGCCGGTCGCCGCCTTCATCGCCGAACGAACCTTGGCCGAGGCGATGGCAGTGTTCGAAGCCGCCGAGATCACCGCGACGCCGATCTATGAGATTGACCAGTTGCTCGACGATCCGCATGTCCTGGCCCGCGGCGTCATTATCGAGGCGCCGGACCGCGACATGGGGTCCGTGCTGATGCACAACATCATCCCACGGCTGTCTGGCACGCCGGGCGCGCTACGGCTGCCGGCGCCCGAACTTGGTCAGCACAACTCGGAAATTCTCAAAGAACTTGGATACGATGATAACGCCATTCAGAAGGTTGGGGCTCTGCCCCGAACCCCGCCAAGGGTCTAGACCCTTGTGACCCACTAGTTGAGGCGAACATGACGACTGAGCTTCCGACCTGGCGTTCGCTGATGTACGTGCCGGTGAACGTGGAAAAATTCGTGGCGTCGGCGGCAGATCGAAATGCCGATGCCTATATCCTGGATCTCGAGGACGCCGTGGCGCCAGCGCGAAAAGTTGAGGCCAGAACAAGGATTGCAGCCGCCATTCCATGCGTGGCGCGTAACGGCGCCGACGTGCTGGTCCGCGTCAACCGGCCCTGGCGGATGCTGGTCGCCGACCTCGAAGCCGCCGTGCTGCCGGGCATCGCCGCCCTCGCGCTGCCGAAGGTCGAGAGCGCCGAGCACATCCACGCCATCGCCGAAATGGTCGATGAGCTTGAGATCGAACGCGGCATCGTACCCGGAACGATAAAATTCATCGCCATGGTCGAAACCGCCAGCGCCTTCTTCCGCATCGAGGCAATCGCGCGCGCCCACCGCCGCGTGGTGGCAACGACGATCGGCGCCGAGGACATCGCTCTGTCGCTCGGTATGCTGCCGGAAGCCGAGGGATTATTCTATCCGAAACAACAATCGGTCTTCGCTGCCCGCGCCGCCGGCGTACTGCCGCTCGGCTTTATCGGCACCGTCGCCGACTATAAGGACATCGCTGCCTTCCGTGTAACGATCGAGCGCTCGAAAAAGCTCGGCTTCGCCGGCGCTATGTGCATCCATCCGTCCCAGGTGCCGATCCTCAACGAGGTCTATGGCGTCTCCGCGGATGAGGTCGCGCGCGCGAAAAAAATGGTTACCGCCTACGACGCGGCGCTCGCGGCCGGCGTCGGCGCGATCGAGTTTGAGGGAAAGATGATCGACATCCCCGTGGTGGCGCGGGCGCGTGACGTGCTGCGCCGCGCCGAGATGTCGAAGCGCGGAAAATCCGCCGCGCGTTGACCGTCAGGGCTTCGGCTGTGGCTGGCTGACGCCGATAAAGTCGAACGCTTCGGCACCGTTTTCCCAGCGGTGGTGCGTGTTGGGCTGGAACACGATCACGTCGTCGGGCTTGTAGGCGATTTCCGAGGTCGTGGCGTTCTGCGCATCGACGTTGACCAGCTTGCCGGTGCCGCGAACTACATACAGCACATAAACCGTGCCGCCTTCATGGTGCGCGATCTTGCCGCCTGGCTCCATGTGCCCGGTATAGACGGTCACGCCTGTGCCCGGCGTCGCGAACATCATCGCCGAGCTGTAACCCTGGTTGTCGCCGCCATTGGTGATCGGGACGGGATTGCGGGAAAAACTGTCCTTCTGAAGCACGGTGGGCCGTTTTCCTTGTCCATTGTCGACGACGTACACGTCGCCGGCCCAACTCGGAGCGAACACGGCGTTTGTTGCCAGCAGCAGCCCGCCGACGATCAGATTTTTCATCTCGTTCTCCCTAGATCGGTTTTATGGCGGATCGAATCTGCTCTCGTTACGAATCCTAGACCTGAGCACTTCCTGCATCGTTCAACAATTGGGTATCTGGGGACAATATCGCGTTGCCGCTGAAGCTGGTTTGCTCCTATTTCTTAAACACGGTCGTAACGTTGGCAGATAGGGGAAACACATGAGCCAGAACATCGACGACATGCTTTCCGAGGCCGTCGCCCGTGGCGACGTGCGCGGCGTGGCCGCCACCGCCGGTACTGCGCGGGGCGTCACCTACGCCGGCGCCGCCGGCACCCGCAACGAGGCCGGCGTCGCGATGAGGCCCGACACCGTCTGCTGGATCGCCTCGATGACCAAGGCGATCACCAGCGCCTGCGCGCTGCAGCTGGTCGACCAGGGCCGGCTGTCGCTGGACACGCCGATCGGCGGCGTGCTGCCGCAACTGGCGAACCCGCAGGTTCTGACCGGCTTCGACGCGCAGGGCAAGGCGCAGCTGCGCCCCGCGTCGCGCCCGATCACCTTGCGCCACCTGCTAACCCACACCAGCGGCCACGCATACGACATGTGGCGACAGGATATGCTTCGCTACATGGAACAGGCGGGGACCCCCGGCATCTTGACGTGCCGGAATGCGGCGTTGGAAACCCCGCTGGTCGCCGATCCGGGCGACGCCTGGGAATACGGCACCGGCATCGACTGGGCCGGCAAGGCGATCGAGGCGGTCAGCGGCCAGCGCCTGGCCGACTACATGCACGACCATGTCCTGGCTCCGCTCGGCATGGCGGATACCGGCTTCCGCATCACCGACCGGCTCCGGCCGCGCTTGATGGGGCTCACCACGCGCGGCGAGGATGGCGGCCTGTCTTCGTTCGCCATGGAAGTGGAGCAGGAGCCTGAGTTCCACATGGGCGGCGGCGGGCTCTACGGCACCGCGCCGGACTACCTAAAGTTCTGCCGCATGATCCTCAATGGCGGCATCTTGGACGGAACCCGCGTGCTCAGCGAGACGACTGTCGGGCTGATGTCGAAGGACGCGATCCACCCGGTTCGGGTCAAGCGCCTGGCGACGGCGATCCCGTTCGTGACCAACGATGCCGAGTTTTTCCCCGGCCAGGACAAAGGCTGGTCGCTGGGCTTCATGATGAACACGCGCGATGTCGATGGTGGACGCCGCGCCCACAGCCTGAACTGGGCCGGGCTCGCCAACACCTACTACTGGATTGATCCTAAACGCGGCATCGCCGGCGTGCTGATGACGCAGATGCTGCCATTCGCCGACGCGCGTGTGCTGGCGCTGCTGGATCGGTTCGAGCAGGCGGTTTATGCCGACGCGGCGCTGACCCAGGCCGCGTAGGCCTTCGTGCCCGCGCCGCGCCGGATCACCGGGCCGCGATGACGTCGGCGATGCGTTGCAGCCCGGCATCCCGGATGCCGAGCGAACCGAGATGCGACAGCGTGCTTTCCAGGTAAGACACGCAGCTTCCTAGCGCCCCGGTCGCCGTCGCGATGTATCTGGCGGCGTCGGCATCGCTCAGCCCCGTGGCATAGCGCGGGTGGGCGCGATCGACCACGAACGTAATGGCGGGCATTACGGCGCCGGCCAGCCGGACCTGCACCCACCGCGCCCTATAGACGGTGCCGAACATCTCGCGCCGCCACACCAGCAGCAGTTCTTCGCGCGCCCGTGCCGCCGGGATGCGGAACGCCACCCCGCGGCAGGTGCCGCCGCGATCGAGGCCAAGCATCAGCCCGGGGTTGGCCGGCGTGCCGCGTCCCATCTCCAGCCACAGGCAGAAGCGCCGGTGCCAGCCGCGCACGACGCCGACCTGGCGCTCGGCATGGGTGAAGGCTGGGTTCCACATCAACGAGCCGTAGCCGAACAGCCAGACATCGGCGTCCGGGTCGTGCCCGGCCAGCGTCCGGTCGAGCGATGCGGCGATCTCGGCGTCGGTCCGCACCACCATGCCCGGCAGCACCTGCGACCGGATCCGCGCCAGCAGCGACCCGTCGGCCAGCGCCTCGCGGGTGATCAGTATCCGGTCCTCCCCGGTCGTGTCCGGCGGCGCCGCTTCCTCATCATCCATCCCGCATCCTCTCACATCTGAACGGCTGGTATCCGGTACAGCCGGCCGGTCGCCTCCAGATCTTCTAACCGCCATTCGCCGCCGACGCCCGCGATCATCCATTTCAGGATCGCCCACAGGTCGGTGTCCAGCATGCCATCCTCGATCGGCTCCAGCGCCTCGACGATGGCTTGGATCTCCAGCCCGCTCGGAAACGCCTCGCCGCTGCGGCCGATGAACACCAGGGCGTAGTCGAACCCGGATGGCGCGGTCAGATAACCCGGCACCGCCAAACCAACGTGGTACAGATCGAACGTGCGGACGAAGAAATCGCGGAATTCCGGATAGTGGCCGACCCGATCCTCGACCAGCGCCAACTCCAGCCGTTTTCCGGCAAGATCAGGCGCCATCCGCACCATGACATCGCTCATGCCGTGGCTACCTGGCGGTCGACAAAACCGTTGATCAGAACAGCGATCTCGGGACCAGAATTCTCCTGCAGGAAATGCTGCCCGGTCCCAGATGCGGCCCCACGGCATGCGGCAGCATCCGCTTGAACCGGGCCGAGAACGTGCCCGCGTCGAAAACCTCGTCATCGCGGCCCCAAATGATCATCGCCGGCAGCGAGGACTTCGATAGCTCGCGTTCCAGCCACTCGAACCGCGCCCGCGCCCGCGCGCCGGCGTCGATCGGGATCCAGCGCGGCCAAACCCAGGTCAGCAGCCGCGCCGCCGGGTCCGGCAGCACCGCCTCATAGACCGCCTGGGCCGAGGACCGGAACTTGTCCCGGTCGACAACCGACAGATAGACGCCGCGACTGGCCAGCACGTTGTGGCGTCCCATCAAATACGGCCCAACCACCGGCGCATGCATCATTCGCCATGGGAACAGCCGCGTATGGAACTCGGCCGGCGGTAGCGGCCAGGCCCATATGCTCATCACCACCAACCCGGGGTCCACTGCGGATTGCTCATGGCGAATGCCAGCCCGGTCGGCCCGCCCCAGTCGTGACAGACCAAAGTGATACGCATGAGGTCCAACTTCCGCATCAGCGCGGTCAGGTTGGCGGTACGCCCATCGAGCGAATGCGCCTCCTCGCGTAACGGCTTTTCCGACAGCCCAAAGCCGATCATGTCCGGCACGATCACCCGCCGTCCGGCCCGCAGCAACGGCGGAATGACGTCACGATACAGATAGCCCCAGATCGGGTTGCCGTGCAGCAGTACAACCGGATCGCCCTCGCCTTCATCGACGTAGCGCATGCGCCTGCCGTTGACGCGGGTAAACCGCGGCGCGTTGGGCCAGTGTGGGTCCATGTGGTCGAACGCCGTAGGCAGGAAAGTATGGGGCTCTGCCCCAAACCCCGCCAAGGGGCAGTCGCCCCTTGTAACCCCCGGGCTTAAGTTAGGCGCATCGGGGCGCGGGGCAGAACCCCGCTGCGTGCTACTACCGCTTGTTGCATGCGGCGCTACTCACTGCTCCGCTTCGGCAACGGAGGAATACTCATGGCCCGGCTTGAGGACATACCCCAACCGACCCGCGACGCGGTGCAGTCGATCTCGTGTCCCAGCTTCAACACGCAGCCCTTCGTCGCCGGTCCGCCGTTAGCCCAGCGCCGCGCTGATCCGGCGCGGCGACACGCCGTTCGCGGTCGGCAGCGCCGAGTGCCGGTTCCTGCCGGAGTCGCTTGCCGCAGGCGATATCCTACTCAGCCACGTCTCGATCAACTTCGACCGCGCCGGTTTCCAGCGCGACCTCAACGTCGTCTACCCGATCGACCGTCTGCGGGAGCTGGCGGCGCAGCGCGTGATCGGCGGTGTCGCCGCGACGCACTATGCAGTGATAGGATCGACCGGCCCGGCCGGCATGACGGACGCCGCAGACCGGATCGCCGGCCAGCTGCGCCTGGAGAAAGTCGACGCGGTCCTGTTCAGCCCGGTCTGACCGCTGTGCACGCGCGCCGTGTGCGCGCTGGCCCATCTGCTGGAAGAGCACGGTTTCCCGACGGTGGCGATCGCTTCAGTGCGGGTGCAGGCGGAAAAGACCCGGCCGCCGCGTGCGCTGTGGACCACGTCGCAGCTTGGCCGTCCGCTGGGCGAGCCGGGCGACGTCGCGTTCCAGACCCGCGTGCTGACGGCGGCGCTGCGGCTGCTGGAGCGGACCGACGGCCCGGTCATCCTCGAGGATTTCAACGAGGACCTGCCGGGCTGGCTGGACACGCCGGGTTGGCGTCCACCGGCGGTACCTGCCGATGACGTTCCGGCGCGGTCGCCGGGTGCATGGCAAGCGGCGTTCGACGCCGAACTGTCTGCCCTGTTGCCGCTATAGCACGCGGCAAAGGCGCGTTCCGGCCGTACTACCGTGGGGCTGAGTTTCCAACCCCCAGCCGCCTGGCCAGCTTTCACCGCGCGGTTCCTGGCCGGCGAGTTGCCGTCGGTCGCCGAACTCGACACCCCGGCGCTGGCGCTGCGCATGATGTGCGACGACATCAAGGCGCTCTACGGCGAGGCGGCGCAGGCCGAAGGATCGCCGCCCTCGGCCAGGCAGGTTGATACCTGGTTCTGGCGCTCGACCGTCGCTGGCCGGCTGCTGCTTGCGCGGCGTGACGTGGCGCTGGCCAGTGACAACAACGCGCTAAAGACTGTCGGCGGACGATTCTTCGTGCCGACGCCCTGGTTACCGTGACTAGGCTCGTTCGATCTGAGAGAAGGTAAAGAACATGCGCACCTCGTGGCTGGCCGTGGCCGTCGCGTGCCTGATCCCCGGCCTCGGCTCGGCGCAACCGGCTCGGCGCCCGGTGGTGGTCGAGCTGTTCACCTCGCAGGGCTGCTCGTACTGCCCGCCCGCCGACGCGATCCTGGCCGAGCTGGCGCGCGACCGGCCGGAACTGCTGGCGCTGTCGTTCCATGTCACCTACTGGAACAATCTCGGCTGGCAGGACCCGTTCTCGTTCGCCGCCGCGACCGAGCGCCAGCAGCGCTACGTGGCCCTCGCGGTCGGCCCCCAGGTCTACACGCCCGCGATGGTGGTGGACGGCCGCCACGATGTGATCGGCTCCGACCGCGCCGGCATCGAGAAAACCCTGGCCCGCGCCTCGGCCGAGGCGGCGGCGGCCGCGCCGGTCGACATCGCCCGCGCCGGCGGCTCGCTGATCATCACGGTCGGCGCCGGCACCGGCCACGGCACCATTCTCCTCCTGGGCTACGACCGCCGGCACCAGACCCGGATCGGGCGCGGCGAAAATGGCGGACGCACTTTGCTTGAGGCCAACATTGTCCGGTCGATGACGGTGGCCGGTTCCTGGACCGGCCAAGCGATGCACCTCGATGTCGCCACGCCCCCCGGTGAGGATTTTGCCGTGCTGGTGCAGGCGGAGGACGGTCGGATGCTCGGCGCCAGCCGGCTCGCCTCTGTCGCGTTCTGACCTGACGCATCGCGGCGGCTCAGGCTGGGGCAACCGAACACGCATTTCTAATACCGCTCAGGTATTCTTCAGAACTGTGAATCAGCTTACAGGACACGACGGAAATAACGGACATGTTGGCAGGCAACCGACAGGAAGCCGTCATGCATGTCACCCGTCCGAGCCGCCTTGTCTCAGTCCTGCCAGCCCGTAGGCCGTCGGGGCGAAGAGGCGCGATCGCGGTAATACTGTTCACCGGCATCCTTCTCGGCGGCACGCTATGGTTTTCGGGCCACGGCGTGTCGTTCATGCCCTGCGGCGAGGATCCCGCGGCGATCTGCCAGTAACCGTCGCGTCAGGACCGGCGATGTTGACCGACGCAGGCGGGTCGACGTCGGCATCGACGATCACTCCAGGCGGCCATTGAAATGCTTGGCCAGGCCGTCCCACACCGCGTCGTAGTCCGGCTGACGCTCGGCCAGGCCCATCGCCAGTTCCGTCGGCATCAGCCGCTGGCTGGTCTCGAACATGAAGGCCAGCGTGTTGTCGAGCTTGAACGGCGCCAGCGTCTCGGTCCGCGCGCGCTCATGCACCGCGGCATCGGGACCGTGCGCGCTCATCTGTGAGTGCAGGCTGGCGCCGCCGGGCGCGAAGCCGCCGGACTTGCCGTCATAGACGCCCTGGATCAGCGCCACGAACTCGTTCATCACGTTGCGGTGGAACCACGGCGGCCGGAAGCTATGCTCGGCCACCAGCCACCGTGGCGCGAAGATGGCGAAATCGATGTTGGCCAGTCCCGGACTGTTGGTAGGCGAGGTTAGCACCGTGGAGATCGACGGGTCGGGATGGTCAAACGACACCGTGTTGATCACGTTGAAGCGCGCCAGGTCGTATTTGTATGGCGCGTAGTTGCCGTGCCAGGCGACCACGTCGAACGGCGAATGGTCGAGCGTCGTCGCCCACAGGTTGCCCTGGAACTTCTGCACGATCTCGGTCGGCTGGTCGCTATCCTCATAGGCGGCGATAGGCGTCAGGAAATCACGCGCGTTGGCCAGCCCGTTCGAGCCGATCGGACCAAGGTCGGGCAGCCGCAGGATCGCGCCGTGGTTCTCGCAAATGTAGCCGCGCGCCGCGCCGTCGGGCAGGTGGACGCGGAACCGGATGCCGCGCGGGATAACCACGATCTCGCCCGGCGCCACGCGTAGCCGGCCGAACTCCGTGGTGATGTCGAGTCCGCCCAGCTGCGGCACGATCAGCAGTTCGCCGTCGGCGTTCCAGAACACCCGGTCCATGTCGCGGTTGGCCCGGTAGATGTGCACCGACACGCCGTCGTCGGGCGCCGACCGGTTGGCGGCGAGGGTGAACAGCCCGGCCACGAAATCGGCCGGCGCTTCGGGCATCGCCAGCGGGTCCCAGCGGAACCGGTTCGGGCTCGGCGGGGCGAGTGCGGTGCAAACCTGGCCGTTGCCGATCTGGCGGTAGGCCGGATGGCGGGCGGAGGGGCGAATGCGGTACAGCCAGGCCCGCTGGTTGCGGTCGCGCGGCACGGTGAAGGCGGTGCCGGTGATGCCCTCGGCATACAGGCCGTACGGCGCGCGCTGGGGTGAGTTCTGTCCCACCGGCAGCGCGCCGGGCAGCGCCTCGGTCGCGAACTCGTTGCCGAAACCGGATAGATAGCGGGTTTTGTCGGTGACCATCTGGACGTTCATCGGGGTCTCCCTTGAAATGCCTGACGAGGGACGATAGCGCGAATTCTCCGGCGGGGAAGGTGGGGCGGATTTGCGTTCGCTGCGTGAGTGGGCATCCTTGCGAAAACCGCCCAGAAACCACTCGGAGATCCTGTCCATGAACCACGTCGCCCCGACCCTGTCGAAAGCCTCCGGCGCCGACGTCGCGCACGCCGCTATCGCCGACTGGCTGGAACGCTTCGAGGTCGCGTTGCGCGCCACCGACAGGGCG
>JAYTTA010000548.1:0-11891 GCA_043745345.1 Acetobacteraceae bacterium
CGGCATCGGCGCCATGGAGCCGGCGCGGTGGACCGAGTTCCTGCGCACCATGTCCAAGGAAGGCCTCTATCCCACCGACCTCGATGTCTCCCGCGCCTATACGACGCAGTTCGTCAACAGGAAGGTCGGGATGGAACTGAAGCACTAAAATGCTCGACATCGTCTCGGTCAGCCGGAAGTTTCCCGGCGGCACTGTGGCACTGGACGATGTCACCCTGCGACTGGACGAAAGAGACTTCGTTGCGCTGTTGGGGCCTTCGGGTTGCGGCAAATCCACCCTGCTGCGGCTGATCGCCGGCCTCGACCGGCCCGATGGCGGCCGGCTCGACTGGGATGGCGGCCAGGCACCCGCCGCGGGCGAGATCGGCTTTGTGTTCCAGGACGCGACCCTGCTGCCCTGGGCCAGCGCCGCCGACAACGTTTTTTTACCCATGCGGCTACGCCATGTCTCCCGCGACGAGGCGATGCCGGCAGTACGCGAAGCGCTGGCAAGAGTCGGGCTGGCGGGGTTCGAGCGCGCCCGGCCGCGAGAGCTTTCCGGCGGCATGCGGATGCGGGTGTCGATAGCGCGCGCCCTCGTCACGCGGCCGCGGCTGCTGCTGATGGACGAGCCGTTCGCCGCCCTCGACGAGTTCACCCGCCACGGGCTGCAGGCCGACCTGGTGGCGCTGTGGCGCGAAATCGGCTGCACCATCGTGTTCGTGACCCATTCGACCTACGAGGCGGCGTTCCTCGCCCAACGCGTCGTGCTGATGACCGCCCGTCCCGGCCGCATCTTTCGCGAGATCCCCTCGCCGCTGACGCCCGGCCCGGAATTGCGCCTTGATCCCGCCTATGGCGCTTTTGTCGCAACGATTTCCAAAACCATGGCGGCGGCTCTGGCGCCGGCATGAGCATTCCTTGGCTACGGTTCGCCCCCGGGCTTTTCGCACTGGCGGCCCTGGCGATCTGGGAACTGGCGGTGCGGTGGCTTGAGGTGCCGGTCTATATACTGCCCGGCCCGATCGCCATCGCTGCCGCCTTCCTGGCCGATCCGGCCGGGCTCGGCACCGCGCTGCTGGCGACGCTGACCGTGACACTGACCGCCCTGGTGACCTCGGCGCTGCTCGGTGCCACTCTCGCCCTGGCGATGGCGGAGTCCCGTCTCGCCCGCGCCGCAATCCTGCCCTGGGCCGTGGTGCTGCAGGTGACGCCGATCGTCGCCATCGCACCGCTGATCATCATCTGGGTCGGCGATCCGTTCGCCTCCCTGGTGGTGTGCGCAACGATCGTCGCGTTCTTCCCGGTATTCGCCAACACCGCGACCGGCCTCGCCGCCGGCGCGCCCGAGCTGTTTGACCTGTTTCGCCTGTATGGCGCCTCTCCTGCCGACACGCTGCGGCTGCTCCGCGTGCCGGTGGCATTGCCGTATTTCCTCGCCGGCCTGCGCATTTCCGGCGGCCTGGCCCTGGTCGGCGCGGTGGTCGCCGAATTCGTCACCGGATCGGGCGGCTTCGCCTCTGGCCTCGCCTACCGCATCCTCGAATCCGGCTACCGGCTGCAGGTCGCCAGAATGTTCGCCGCCCTGATGCTGCTGTCGCTCGCTGGAATCGCCATCAACCTGGCACTGGGCGCGTTCGGCGCGGCCATGCTGCGCCGGCGCGGCGGCCCTTGAACCACCGGGCGCGGTTTGCGACAACCGGCGAGAGCCAGATACAGGAATTGCCGTGAAGAAACCGACCGCTCCATCCGCCAAGAAGCCACGCACCGAAGCCCAACAGGCGTACGAGGCCAAACGCGCCAAGAAAGCCGGGATGAGCGTAGATCGCTGGCTGGCCAGCAAGCAGAAGGCCCTGGAAAGCGAAGCCCGCGAGAAGGCCAAAGCCACCGAGCCGCCTAAGCCCGTAAAGCCCCCTGGATTATTGTCCCGGCTCCTGGATCGCGCCCACAAGCCGCTTCGATAAGTTAAGCGCCGAAGACAGGAAGGCTGGGGTTCGGCCCCTGACCTCGCCGGGGACGCGCCCGGGAGCGCGTCCCTTAAGTAGAGGGGTTCAAAGTGGCGACTGCCCCTTTGCGCGTTTGGACAGGGCCCAAGCATTCTTGCCTGCGGCGCCAGAAATTGCCGCACATGCCGACTGGTCCGTGGACGCGCGTAAACGCTGGATGGCGCTGGCCCGGCGCCAGGACTTAGGCTGGGTGATCGAAGCGCCAGTTCTGGTCGGCCCGGTGATGGATTTCCTGCCTGGCCTGCTGACACGCGCGCAAGGCGGTTGCGTGGCGCTGGGCGTCGACCTGCCGCTGGGCTTGCCACGTGCCTATGCGGCTTCCCTCCCCGATGTTGATTTTCCAGCATTTCTGCGCCGGTTAACCCAGGGCTCCGAGTTTTTCACGGTCTGTGGTGACCTGGCGGAATTGAGCGGCGAGCGGCCGTTCTACCCGATGCGCGGGATTCGCGGCATGACGCGGGCGGCTCATGCCGCCGCACTTGGGTTTGACGGGCCGCACGGGCTGTCGCGGGCCTGCGACCGTGCCACGGGCGATCGGCCGGCTGGCGCGCCCTTGTTCTGGACACTTGGCGCCAATCAGACTGGCAAGGCCGCCATCGCCGCCTGGCGCGACATGCTACTGCCGGCGATTGCCGCCCGCCTGCCGGTTCGGCTTTGGCCGTTCGAAGGCGATTTTCTGGAGCTGCTGGCCCCTGGCGCGCTGGTCATGGCCGAGACCTATCCCGCCGAGGCGATGCGCCATCTTGGCATTGTGCTCGCGGGCAGCAAGCGGCGGCAGTCCGACCGGGCTGTCTGCGCCAGCCGTCTGCGCGAGGTCATGGCGGCGCTGGATGCGGCGCCGTGCCAGGCTTTGGACGCGATGATGGGAAATGGGTTCGGCGTTGATGCGGCTGGCGAGGACCGGTTCGACTGCGTGCTGGGATTGCTTTGCGTGCTCAACGTGCTGGCGGGCAACCGGCCGGACAGGGCGCCATACGATCCCTGGATCCGGACATGGGAAGGATGGGTGCTGGGTCAGTTGCCGCCGCTGCCGGACACCCTTGACGAGGCTTCGAAAGGCATTATCTCTGATTTCTGAAATTACTGAAACCTGAGAAGTTGGCATGCGCCTGCCCCCGGTCATAGAAAAATTTGTACTGCATTTCGGCGAGATGGGCGGGCGATGGGGGATCAACCGCACGGTCGGTCAGATCTACGCCCTGTTGTTCGTGTCCGACCGACCGCTCAACGCCGAGCAGATCACCGAGGCATTAGGCGTCTCGCGTTCCAACGTAAGCATGGGACTGAAAGAACTGGATGCTTGGCGGCTGGTGCGCAAGCGCCATCTGCCCGGTGACCGGCGCGACCACTTCGAAGCGCCGGACGACATCTGGCAGATTGTGCGCACCCTGGCCGAGGAACGCCGCAAGCGCGAGATCGACCCGACCCTGTCGATGTTGCGCGACGTGCTGATGGAAACTCCAGTCAGCGTCGAGGAGTGCCATGCTCAGGGCCGGATGCGCGAGATGCACGACATGATCGAGTTGCTGGTCGGCTGGGCCGACGATGTCCAGAAGCTCGATAACGAAAGCCTAATGCAGTTGCTGGCGCTCGGCGCCGGGGTTTCCAAGCTTCTCGGCCTTAAAAGCAAAGTATCGCTGTTTATCGGCGGCAAACAACGCCTTCCGGAGACTATGTCATGATTGACGCCTTTCATCTCGCCCGGGCGCAGTTCGGGTTCACCATAGCATTTCACATCATATTCCCGTCGTTCTCGATTGGGCTGGCTAGCTACCTGATGGTGCTGGAAGGGCTTTGGCTGCGCACCGGCAAGCCGGTCTATTTGGACTTGTTCCGCTACTGGGTGAAGATATTCTCCATCGCCTTCGCCATGGGCGTCGTCTCTGGACTGGTGATGTCTTACCAGTTTGGCACCAACTGGTCGCAGTATGCCGCCAAGGCCGGCCCAGTCATCGGCCCGGTAATGGCCTATGAAGTGCTGACCGCCTTCTTTCTGGAGGCCGGCTTCCTCGGCGTCATGCTGTTCGGCATGAAGCGTGTCGGCCGAAAGCTGCATTTCGTCGCTACCTGTATGGTCGCCTTCGGCACTTTGCTGTCGGCATTCTGGATCTTGTCGGTGAACAGCTGGATGCAGACGCCGGCCGGCTTCGGCATCGGCGCCGACGGTCGCATGTTCCCGACTGACTATTGGCAGGTAATCTTCAACCCGTCGGTCTTCGTGCGCGTACCGCACATGGTGCTGGCTTCTTACCTGATAGTCGCATTCATCATCAGCGGCGTTGCCGCTTGGCACATGCTGCGCGGCCGCAGCACGCCCGCCGTTCGCAAGATGTTTTCTATGGCAATGTGGATGGCAGCAATCGTCGCCCCCTTACAGATCGGCATGGGTGACCTGCACGGGCTCAACACGCTCGAACACCAGCCAATGAAGGTTGCGGCGATGGAAGGCAGTTGGGAGCCGTCGGGCCCGGGCGGTGCGCCGTTGGTCCTGTTCGGCCTGCCGAACATGTCCAAGGAGCGTACCGACTATAAGATCGAGATCCCTCACCTCTCGTCGTTGATCCTGACGCATACCTGGAGTGGCCGCGTGCCGGGCCTCAAGGAAGTGCCGGCGGCAGACCGACCCTACGCGCCGGTGGTGTTCTGGACCTTTCGCACCATGGTCGGGCTCGGCTTCGCGATGTTCGGCCTGGGCGCGTTCAGTCTGTACACGCGGTGGCGCGGTACGCTTTTTACAAACAAGTGGCTGCACCGGTTCGCCTTGCTGATGGCCCCGGCACCATTGGTCGCCATGCTATGCGGTTGGATGACGACTGAAATCGGCCGCCAGCCCTACACCGTCTACGGCGTACTGCGTACCATCGACAGCGTGTCGCCTATTGCCTTGCCGGGAGTCGCCACATCACTGGCAGTGTTCGCCGTTGTCTACTTCGTTGTTTTCGGCGCCGGCATCATGGTCATCCTGCGCATGATGGCTAAGCCGCCCGTCGCCGGTCAGACCGGCCTTGACCCGGACATGCCGATCCGCACGGCCGGCATCCACCCTGGGCTGGCCGGCAACGTGCCGGCCAACGTCGGCGCCGCGTCGCTGATTCCGGCGGAGTGAGGCCATGGCCACGGAAACCATCGCCACGATCTGGGCCGGACTGATAGCCTTCGCAGTGTTGGCCTATGTCCTGCTCGACGGCTTCGACCTCGGCGTCGGCATCCTGTTCGTGGCCGAGCGCGGAGCACAGGACCGAGATACCATGGTCAATACCATCGCCCCGATGTGGGACGGCAACGAGACCTGGCTTGTGCTCGGCGGCGGCGGCCTGCTTGCGGTTTTTCCGTTGGCTTACGCGATCATCATGCCAGCGCTGTATCCGGTTATCCTCGGCATGCTGTTCGGACTAATTTTTCGAGGTGTGGCGTTCGAGTTGCGCTTCCGTGCCCAAACCGAGCTCGGCCGCAGGCTATGGGATCTTTCTTTCTTCGGCGGCTCGACCTTGGCCGCCCTGTGTCAGGGGCTGGCGCTAGGCGGCCTGCTGCAGGGCATCCATGTTGTTGATGGGCAATACGCTGGCGGCTGGTTGGACTGGCTGACCCCGTTCACCGTGCTATGCGGCGTGGCAGTGGTGCTAGGCTACGCCTGGCTCGGCGCCTGCTGGCTGGTCTGGCGCACGGATGGCACGCTGCAGAGCCGGGCCCGCCGCCAGGCGATGGCGCTCGGATGGGCCATGCTTGGCCTGATCGTCGCGGTTAGTCTGTGGACGCCGTTCCTCAATCCGACCTTTGTGCACCGGTGGTTCGATTGGCCGGGCATAGCGCTGACCAGCCCGGTCCCGGTCCTGGTCGGGCTGGTGGCACTTGGCTTTCGCGCCGGCATCCGCCGCGAGCATCATTTGACCCCGTTCCTGTGCGCGCTGGCGATCTTTATCCTCTGCTTTGCGGGGCTGGGCATCAGCTTCTACCCCCTGATCGTGCCGCCCGACATCACGATTTGGCAGGCCGCCGCCCCGCGTGCGAGCCAGCTTTTCGTCCTTGTCGGCGCCGTCGTGTTGATCCCGGTCATCCTGGCCTATTCAGCGTTCAGCTACTGGGTGTTTCGCGGAAAGGTGCAGCCTGGTGCCAGCTATCACTGAACGCGCCCGCCGGCTGGCCTGGTTCGTCGGGCTTTGGGCAACCGGCGTGATCAGCGTCGGTGTTATTTCACTTGCCTTGCGGTGGGTGTTGCACCCGTAAGCAAGGCTGGGCTCGCCTTCCGAAGGCATTCCAACTGGCCGAAGGCGGCAAGTCGGAACCTTTGCCTGCTCCGCCCAGACCCGCCGGGGGAGCGCCCCCGGACCCGCCTGATCTAGATCATCAGCTCGATCAAGAATGGACCTTTGCGGCTTAACGAGCTTGCCAGCAGATCGGAAAAACGCTCGCAGTCGCTGGCCTCTGCTGCCTCCACGCCAAGGCTTTCGGCCAGCTTTACCCAGCCGATGTCAGGATTGCCAATATCCATCATGTCGAGCGCCGTGCGCCCTGGATTGGCGCCGACGTTGGACAACTCGCCCAGCAGGATCTGGTATTTGCGGTTCGACAGCAGCACCGTCGTGATATCGAGTTTTTCGCGCGCCTGGGTCCATAGGCCCTGGACAGTGTACATCGCCGAGCCGTCGGCCTGCAACGCGATCACCCGGCGGCCAGGCGCGCCGATCGCCGCACCCGTCGCCAACGGCACGCCGCAGCCGATTGCGCCGCCGGTGATCGCCAGCCAGTCATGGGGCGCGGCCGCCGCGGTCAACGGGAAAAAGCCGCGGCCGTAACTCACCGCCTCATCGACGATGATCGCCTGGTCTGGCATGAGTGCTGCGACGGTAGCGGCTACGCTCTCGGGCGTCAGCGCGCCACGGCCCGTGACCGGCCGTGGCCCGGAATCAGGTAGCGCTACGCGTGGGGCGCCGAGTTCTTCGGCGAGCCTCGCCAGCGCATCGACAGGGTCCTGCTCGGCGCGGGTCAGAATATGGACATCGGCATCGGGTGGGATGACGTAGCCGGGCTTGCCGGGGTAGGCGAAGAACGCGGTCGGACGCACCACGCCGACAAGGATGACGTGGCGGTACTTCGCCAGCGTCTGCACCGCTAGGTCCACGACATACGGCACGCGCTCCAACGCCAGCCGGCCCCGGCCACGCTCGATGCGGGCGTTCGAGCCCTGCGCGATCAGCGTGGCGCCGGTCGCCTGGGCGATGCGCCAGGCATCCTGCATCGGGCCCTCCCGCAGCGCAGCACCTCCCAGCACGATCAGGGTCGGCTCCCCGCGGCGCAGCACCGCAGCTGCCTGCAGGATCTCGTTCGGTGCCGCGACCGGCCGCGCCAGTGCCGGCAGCTTGTCCGCGACGACGCCACCCTCGTCCCAGGAGCTGTCGGATGGCAGGATCAATGTCGCGACCTGGCCCGGCGCCGACATCGCCGCCTGCACCGCCGCCGCCGCATCGGCGCCGACCGACTCCGCCTTCATCGACGTCCTGACCCAACCGGATACGCCGCGTGCAAAACCCTCGGTGTCGGCGGTCAACGGTGCATCGAGCGGCCGGTGGTAGGTCGCCTGGTCGCCGACGATGTTGACGATCGGCGTCTGTGCGCGGCGTGCGTTGTGCAGGTTGGCAAGGCCGTTGGCCAAGCCTGGACCGCAATGCAACAAGGTCGCCGCCGGCCTGCCGGCCATCCGCGCATAGCCGTCGGCCGCCCCCGTCACCACGCCCTCGAACAGCCCGAGCACGCAGTGCATCCCGGGGATCCGGTCGAGTGCGGCGACGAAGTGCATCTCCGACGTGCCGGGATTGGAAAAGCAGGTATCGACGTCACTTCTCAGCAGTGTGTGGACCAGGCTTTCGGCGCCGTTCATCGCAAGTTCTCCCATGTTGCCGCCATGCTGGGGCAGCGCCGGGCCGGTGACAACCAAACGGAAGAATTATCGGATCGGCGCCGAATACATCAGCCCGCCGTCGCGCCACAGGGCGTTCTTGCCGCGCGGCAACTTCATGGCGCTGGTCACGCCGAAATTGCGCTCGTAGCTCTCGCCATAGTTGCCGACCTCCTTGATCGCCCAGTAGGCCCAGCGGTTGTCGAGGGACAGGAACTTGCCGTAGTCGCCGATCTGGCCCAGCAACCGCCGCGTCGATTGCGACGTACTCGCCAGCTTTTCCTCAAGGTTGGCCTGGGTGATGCCCTGCTCCTCGGCGTCGATCAACGCGTTCAGCGTCCATTTGACGATGCCGTACCATTGGTCGTCGCCCTGGCGTACCGCCGGCCCCACCGGCTCCTTGCTGATGAGGTCGGACAGCACGAGCTGGTTGTCCGGATCGTGGGTGATGGTGGCCAGCGCGGCCAGCTGACTGGCATCGGTCGAATAGGCGTCGCACCGCCCCTTGTTGTAGGCGTCGCGGCCCTCCTGGACCTGATCGAACACCACCGGCGAATATTTTATCCCGTTGGCCTGCGCCCAGTCGGCGACGTTGAGCTCGCTGGTGCTACCGGCTGAAACACAGATGGTGGCGCCGGCCAGATCAGCCGGTTTTTTGACGCCGGAGGATTTCCGCACGAGGAAGCTCTGGCCGTCATAGAAGTTGATGCCGGCGAACATCACGCCGTTGGCGGCCTCACGCGACATCGTCTGGGTCAGGGTCTGCACCACCAGGTCAACCTGGCCCGATTGCAGCGCCGGCATCCGCTGGCCGCCGTTGAGCGGCACGAACCGCGCCCGGGGAACACCGTTCGGAGCGTTAGCCTCACCGAAGATCGCCGCCGCGACGGCACGGCATAGATCGACATCCAAGCCGTGGAACTGGCCGCGGCTGTCGACAAAGCCGAAGCCCGGCGTGATCGAACCAACCGCGCACTCGACGAAGCCCTTGGCCCGGACATTGGTGAGGGTCGGGCCGGCGGTGTTCTGGGCCAGGGCTGCGGAGAGCGAAAAGCCCAGGGCCGTGAGCAGCAACAAGCCGGAACGCCAGGCGCGCATGGTCCGAATCCCCGTTGGTTTCAAACCACTGTGACCGACGGACTACCACCGGGTCCAGAGCGTCGAAATGTCAGCCCTTCGGCAGCCGCACCACGAACCTCGCGCCGATCACCTGGCCAGCCTCGTCACGCCGGTTCTCGGCCGTGATGCGGCCCTTCAGGGCCTCGACGATCTGCCGGCTGATTGACAGGCCGAGCCCCGAATGTTGGCCGAAACCCTCGTTGTGCGGCCGCTCGGAATAGAACCGGTCGAAGATGTGCTCAAGCCGGGCCTCGGGGATGCCGGGGCCGTCATCCTCGACGCTGATCTCGACCATGCCGCCGGCTTCGCGCGCCCGCAGCCCGATGCGGCCATCGGGCGGCGAGAAGCTCTGCGCGTTGGCAATCAGGTTGCGCAGCACCTGCACCAGTCGGTGCTCGACCGCATCGACGACCATGGCGCCGGTGCCGGGATCGAGCTCGATGCGGGCGTCGGCGGCGTGGCGCGTCGCGGTGTGGATTTCGGCCAGCAGCGCCAGGATCGGCACCACGTCGATCTTCTCGGTCGCGGCGCGCGACAGCTCGGCATCGACTCGTGAGGCATCGGAGATGTCGCTGATCAGCCGGTCGAGCCGCATCACGTCCTCGGCGATGATCGCCATCAGCCGTTTCTGCTGCTCGGGATCCTCGATCCGTCGAAAAGTCTCGATGGCGCTGCGCATCGACGACAACGGGTTCTTTATCTCATGCGCGACGTCGGCGGCGAACTGCTCGATCGCATCCATCCGCGCCCAAAGCGCGGTCGCCGACTCTGACAGCGCCACGGCCAAGGCGCCGACCTCGTCGCGGCGGGCAAGCAGCGTGCGGGACATACTGCCGGTGCGGCCCTTGCCCTCCCGCATCATCGCCGCCGCTCCGGCCAGCCGGAGGATCGGCCGCGCGATGGTGAGGGAAAGATACCACGACAGCACCAAAGTGAGGCCCAGCGCGAGTGAGAACAGGCCGAGGATGGAGACACGCACTGCCAGCAGGCTGTCATCGATCTCGCGCGCTTCCCGGGTAAGGAAAATAATACCGACGCTGTGACGGTTGCGCTCCACCGGCACCGCGACCGTGACCAGCAGCCGGTTGTCGGCGGTGCGACGGATATAGGGCGCCATCTCGTGCGGCTGGTCGGCGGTGCTGAGCCGTAACTCCTCCTTCACGTCCGGCTGCCAGTCCGGCGTACCGTCGCCCGCGCGCGGCATCTGGACCACGATCGAGCGCGCCGCACGGTGCGGCAGCAGCGCCAGCGCGCGGTCATACAGCAAGCCGATGGTGCCGAGCACCGGACCGCGGTCGACCGCCGGCGGCAGCGGCTCGGTGTGGATGGCGCCGCCCGCCCCCTCCCGCACCCGGCTGTCGGCGATCACGGTGCCGTCGGACGCATATAACCTGGCCTGGGCGTCAGGCGTCGGCTCGGTCAGCCGGCGCAGCAGTGAACGCGCCAGCTCCGGCACCAGTTTCGGGTTGTCGGGGCTGTCCTCCTTGACCGCGCTTTCGCCCAGCGCGCCGGCATAGATGCGCGCCTGCTGGCGGAGTGCTGTGACTTCCGCAGCGAGCAATCCGTTCTGGTACTGGTCGAGATAAAGCAATGCCGCCAGCAGCAGCACCAGCGGCAGCGCGTTGACGAGCAGGATGCGGCGCAGCAGCGGCGACACCAGCCGCGGCTTGAACGGGGCGGTGGTGCCGGGCGGAACGAGCCCTGGATCCAGGTTGGTGCCGTCCGGCATGCTCGCGCCTATGCCTCCTTGTAGCGGTAGCCGATGCCGTAGAGCGTCTCGATGTGGTCGAATTCCTCATCCGACACGCGGAACTTCTTGCGCACCCGCTTGACGTGGCTGTCGATGGTGCGATCGTCGACATAGATGTTCTCGCCGTAGGCCGCATCGATCAGTTGATCGCGCGACTTGACCATGCCGGGACGGGCGGCGAGCGCCTTGATCAGCAGGAACTCGGTCACCGTCAGCTGGATGTCGCGGCCCTTCCAGGTGCATTGGTGCTTGGTCTCGTCCAGCGTAAGTTCTCCGCGCACGATCACGCCACCCGGCGGCGCGCCGGAGCCCTCGGCGCGGCTCGCCTCGTTGCGCCGTAGCAGAGCGCGGATACGCTCCAGCAGCAGGCGCTGGCTGAACGGCTTGGTGATGTAGTCGTCGGCGCCGAGCCGCAGACCCATTAGCTGATCAACCTCCTCGTCCTTCGAGGTGAGAAAGATCACCGGCATGCCCGATCGCGCCCGGAGCCGCTGCAACAGCTCCATCCCATCCATCCGCGGCATCTTGATGTCGAGCACTGCGAGGTCGGCTGGGCGCGCCGCCAGCCCGTGCAGCGCGCTTTCGCCGTCGGTGTAGGTGCGCACCTGGAAACCCTCCTGCTCCAGGGTCATGGAGACGCTGGTCAGGATGTTGCGGTCGTCATCGACGAGCACGATAGTTTGCTTCATGGGGTCTGCTTCATTGTTTTTCTCCGGGTATTCGCATCAAGTTGCTCCGGTCGCCGGAACGAGAGTGCCCGGCTGGAACGTTGCCGGTGACCGTTACCGGATGATTGTGGCGCATTACGGACGGGAGGTGAACGAATTATGGCAGATGACGCTCCGGCTCCCATCGAAGACCCCCGGATCGACATATCGTGGGAGGCGCGAAAACTGCTTCGCGCCGCGCGCCAGGGCAGCCTGGCCACGACCAGCGCCGGACAGCCGTTCGTCTCCCTGGCGACACCGGCGATCGCCCCCGACGGTGCCATCCTGCTGCTGCTTTCGGACCTGTCCGAACATACCCGCCACTTGCGCGGAGATCCTCGATGCTCGGTGCTGGTCACCGGGCCGGCCAACGGACCCAATCCGCAGACGATGCCGCGCCTTACGGTCACCGCGACCGCCGCGATCTCCGACACCGG
>JAYTTA010000549.1:0-3179 GCA_043745345.1 Acetobacteraceae bacterium
GAGTAAATCAGCCTTGCGCGCCGCAACCTCGCCGCCGCCGAGGACCAGCGCACAGCGGCCGTGCAGGTCAAGGAAAATCGGATAATGACGCATCAGACGGGTTCCGGTTAGCGCAGGGTCTGGAGCAGGCTTCGAAGTTCCGGCTTGCAGGAGCCGCAGTTGGTGCCGGCGCGGGTGGTGGCGCCGATCTGGTCCACCGTGCCGCAGCCGGCGGCGATTGCGGCGGTGATCGCCCAGGCGCCGACGCCGTGGCAGACGCAAACCGGGGGTTCCGGCATCGGGCCCTCGGCGGGGCGGCCGGCGAGCAGCATGCGGCGGTCGCGCGGCGTCAACACCGGCGACGAGAAGCAGGTCACCAACCATTCGCGGGGCGGCAGCGAGCCAGGATCGTTGCCAATGAACAGGCAGGCCTGCAGCGCGCCGTCGACGATCAGCGCGGCCCGGAACAGGCCGGAGGCAGGGTCGTGCAGCTTCATCCAGGTGGTGTCGCCGAAGCTTTCGCGCAGCTGGGTGAAGGCGGGCTCGGCGGCTGCGATGCCGGCGAGCTCGTGGCGCCAGACGGTGCCGTTGGCCGGCAGCACGGCGCAGTATTCGGCGAGTTCGGTGCCGCAGTTGCGCCGTGCGAGCAGGAAGCCGTGCCATTGGGCCGGGAAGGAATTCAGGCGCACCGGCGTGTGCTTCAACTCGGGTTGGAAGCTGATCGGGTCGAAAGCGGCGTTGACCACCGGGTTGATGCGGCCGGCGGGGCAGAACCGGTCGGTCCAGTGCATCGGTGCGAAGAGGCTGCCACGCCGCAAACCAGGATCGTGGCGCAGCCGCAACGTGGCGCTGCCGGCCGCTGCCATGACGGTGACCAGACAGCCATCCTCGAACGCCGGGGCGTCGTCGGGATGGACCGAGAGTAACGGTTCGGGCTGGTGGGCGAGAAGCCGCGGCGATTTCCCGGTGCGCGTCATGGTGTGCCACTGATCGCGGATGCGCCCGGTCATCAGCACCAGCGGAAACGCGGCGCTGGTCGGCAGCGCGGGGGGCCGATAGGCGGTCGGCAGTATCGTCGCGCGGCCGGTTTTCGAGGAGAAGCCGCCAGCGGCGAAAAAGCGCGTGACCGGAGCGGCGTCGTTGGCCGGACAGGGCCAGCGGGTCGGCGCCATCGCGTCGTACTCGGCGTCGGTCAGGCCGGCAAGTCGAGAGATGTCGAACAGGCGGGATCCCTTGTTATCGGCGCCGGACAGTGCCGCGTGCTCGCGAAAGATCTCGGCGGCCGATATCCACGGGAAAGCATCGGAAAAGCCCATGCGGCGGGCGACCTCGGCAATCATCCACCAGTCGGGCCGGGACTCACCGGCGGGATCTAGGAACGGGCGCTGGCGGCTGATGACGCGCTCGCTGTTGGTGACCGTTCCGTTCTTCTCGCCCCAGGCTTGGGCCGGCAGGCGGATGGTCCCCGCGTCGGTGGTGTCGCTGTCGCGGACGCATTCGGAGACCACGACCAGCGGGCAGCCTGCCAGCGCCTGGCGCACGCCGGCGGCATCGGGCAGTGACACCGCGGGATTGGTTGCGATGATCCACACCGCGCGAACGCGGCCATCGCCGATGGCGCGGAACAGGTCGACCGCGGTGTGGCCGGGTCTTTCGGCGAGGCCGGGTGCCGACCAGTACTGCTTCAAGGTCAGCGCATGGTCGGGGCGGCCGAATTCGAGATGCGCGGCCAGCGTGTTGGCGAGCGCGCCGACCTCGCGCCCGCCCATCGCATTGGGCTGCCCGGTGACGCTGAACGGGCCGGCGCCAGGCTTGCCGATGCGTCCGGTGAGCAGGTGGACGTTTATCACGGCATTGACCTTGTCGGTGCCCGACGAGGACTGGTTGACGCCCTGGCTGAACATCGTCACGGTTTTTGGTGTCGCGGCGAACCATCCGAAAAACTTTTTTATCAGCACCGGGTCGACTTCGCAGGCTTTTGCGGTGGCCATCGCATCCGGCATCTGAGCGCGCGCCACGGCCAGAGCATCGGCGGCGCCGGTCGTTGCATTGGCAATGTAATTTGAATCAATCGCGCCGGCGGTGGCGAGATGAACCAGCAGCCCGGAGAACAGCGCGACATCGGTGCCAGGGGCGATCGGCAGATGGAGGTCGGCACCCTCGCAGGTCGCGGTGCGGCGCGGATCGATGACGACGATCTTCATCTCCGGCCGCTGCTCACGGGCAGCCAGGATGCGCTGGTAGAGCACCGGGTGGCACCAGGCGGTGTTGGAGCCGACAAGGACAACCAGGTCGCAAAGTTCGAGGTCCTCATAGGTGCCAGGGACGATGTCCTCGCCGAAGGCACGCTTGTGGCCGGCGACGGCACTGGCCATGCACAGCCGGGAATTGCTGTCGATGTTGCCGGTCCCGAGGAAGCCTTTTGTCAGTTTGTTGGCGGCGTAATAGTCCTCCGTCAGCAACTGCCCGGAAACATACAGCGCCACGCTGTCCGGTCCGTGCTCGGCGATGGTCTTGGCGAATCCTGACGCCACGGCGTCGAGTGCCGTGTTCCAGTCGGTGCGGCGGCCGTCGATTTCGGGATGCAGCAGCCGGCCATCGAGTGAGAGCGTTTCACCGAGCGCCGAACCCTTGCTGCACAGACGGCCGAAATTGGCCGGGTGCAGCGGATCGCCGACGATCGCGGCGGCGCCGGTGCCGTCCGGCTGCGCCAGCACGCCGCAGCCGACGCCGCAGTAAGGGCAGGTGGTGCAGACCGGGGCGGCGACTGGAAAAGAATTCAAGTCAGTAGATATCGCGCTGGTAGCGGCCCTGGCGGGCGAGCGAGGCGACCCAGTCGCGGGCCTGGTCGGCGTCGAGCGAGCCCTCGCTCATGGCGATGCTGCGTAATGCCGCATCGACGTCCCGGGCCATGCGCAGAGCGTCGCCGCAGACGTAGAAGTGGCCGCCATCCTGCAGCCAGCGCCACAGGTCGGCGCCGGCCTCCAACATTCGCTGCTGAACATATATCTTTTCCTTCTGGTCGCGCGAGAAGGCGGTGTCGACCCGTGTGAGGGTGCCGTTTTTAAGCCACCCGCTGATTTCCGGTTCGTAGAGGAAATCAGTCTCGCGGCGCTGGTCGCCGAACAGCAGCCAGGATCGGCCGCGGCGGCCGGTGATCTCGGCCTCCTGCAGGAAGGCGCGGAACGGAGCGATACCGG
>JAYTTA010000550.1:0-3174 GCA_043745345.1 Acetobacteraceae bacterium
ACGAAACCGGGCGAGAACACCGCCGAGATAATCGAAACGCCGTAGATCATCGAGACGAACAGTCCGATCAGCCCGCGATCGACGCCGAGGTCGCGCACCACCTCGGGTGCCGCGGCGGGCAGCGCGAACACCGCCATGGTGGCCAGCGTCTGCACTCCCAGCATCGCCATCAGCGGCCATACCGGCATTGTCTCGCGGTCAGCCATGCTTTGTCTCGCGCCTTGGTCACGCCCGATCGGATTGTCGCGCCGCGGGCGGAGCGTCAGGCGTCATCAGTGTGCGCGCTGCGCCGCACGCCGCCAATGGCGGTCAGGAATGACTGTCAGGAGTCATACGTCAGCTTCGTGATCGACGGGGTCTAGCGGGCCGGTGCGGCACGCCTGGCGCGGGCGGGTGCAGGAGGCGGGGCGCAGCACGATCTGCGCCGGCGTGTCACCTAGCCCGGGCAGGTGACCGGTGACCAGTTGCGCGTAGGAGATTTTGGAGTCGACCCGCACGATCTCGACCACGCCGACCTCCTGCTCCAGCTGGCCGAGTTCCTCGTGGGTGTGGGGATCGGTCAACATTTCGCCAATCACCATGGCGCGGAAGCGCTGGCCGGGGACCAAGGTGCCGCCGCCCCGGTCGATGTCGGCCGCGACCCTGGCCTGGTAGTCGGTCTCGGCGCGGCTTTGCCGGTCCTCCGAACGCAACAGCTCGGTTCGTGCCACGTCCGAGCGACAACCGTCGTGCATCGCGGAGATCGCCTTGTCGGCGTTGACCATGACGCCGTCATAGGTGCGGGCGTGGTACTGAGCCTTCTCGGCGGTCGTGCCGAGGTCGCACCGCTTCATCATCGCCTCGGCTTCGTCCAGCACGACGATGGTGCGACCGGGCTCGCCGGCGTAGTTACCTTGCGCTAGGTTGTTGTCGTAGCCGGCAATCTCACGCGCCGAGACGCCGCCAACGCAGCCTTGCACGGAGAGCGCGGCGAGCAGGCCAATGCCTAACGCATATTTACCAAAAATCATCTAATAATAGGTAAACATCTAATTTTATTAGTTTTTAGGAGGAATGAATGGCCTTAAATTTGGTTAATTACGAGAGATGAAAATCACTTTTGATAAAAACATAGGAAGTATGGGCTCTGCCCAGACCCGCAAAGGGGTAGTCACCCCTTTGAACCCCTTACCCTAGTCAGACTGGCACAGGAGCACTTCTCCAATACCTGCACATGGACGGGATTTGAAACGTGGCGGGCGGAGGTTCCGACCACCGCCCTCGGCAGTTGGAATGCCGGCGGATAGTGAGACCCGTGCCAACTTGCCTACGGATAATAATAGTAATGCGGATGATAGCGTGGCCCATAGGCCGGCACGATGATGCAGCCGGAAAGAGCAATCGCTGCAATGGCAAGGCAGGCCGCCCGGCCAAGCTTTCGCCACGAACCACCACCGGACCCTCGAAGCATGACCACCTCTGCATTCTCCCGGCGCAGGACGCGCCGATGAACCGCAATATAATGGACATCCCTCCCTGATGATGCAGGTTGCCTGATTATATGTCGGTCATGTCCGGTTACGCGGCCGTAACCTGAGTGTTCAGAACATCCGCGACATGGCGCGCGATCATCGCCTCCTCGTCGGTCGGGATGACCCAGACCGCGACGCGGCTGCCGTCACGGCTGATGCAGCCCTCGGACTTGGCGTTCATGGTCAGATCCAGCTCAACGCCGAGCCAGGCGAGCGCTGCGCAGACGCGGCGGCGGATTTCAGGCGCGTGCTCGCCGATGCCGGCGGTGAAGACGATGCCGTCGAGCCCACCCAACGCCGCCAACATGGCGCAGGTTTCGCGCGCGATGCGGAAGGTGAACAGCTCGACCGCCTCGATCGCGTGCGGGTCGGCGCTGTTGAGCAGCACGCGCATGTCGCTGCTGATCTGGGACACGCCGAGCAACCCGGATTTCCTGTAGAGCAGGTCCTCAATGGCCTGCGGGGACATGCCCAGGGTCTGTTGTAAATAGAGGATCACGCCGGGATCGAGGCTGCCGCAGCGCGTGCCCATGACCAGGCCGTCGAGCACGGAAAAACCCATCGTGGTGTCGACGCTGCGGCCGGCCCGCAGCGCGCACAGGCTGGCGCCGTTGCCGAGATGCGCGACCACGACGCGGCCCTGCGCCAGAGTTGGTGCGGTTTGCGGCAGGACGGCGGAAATATACTCGTAGGATAGACCATGGAAGCCATAGCGCTCGATGCCCTGGGCGGTGAGCTCGCGCGGCAAGGCAAAATTCTTCACTTCCGCCGCATGGCCGCGATGAAACGCGGTGTCGAAGCAGGCGATCTGGGGTAGGTCAGGCGAGGTCACCCGAACGGCACGGATGGCACTGAGGCTGTGCGGCTGGTGCAATGGCGCCAGTGCCACCAGCCCGTCGAGCTCAGCCAACACCGCGTCGGTGATCCGCGCCGGCGCCGTGAGTTGGCGCCCGCCATGCACGACCCTGTGCCCGACCGCCACCAGCCGGTCGCTGCCAAGTTTTTCGCGCGACCAGCCGAGCAACTCGCCGAACAGCGCGGTGTCTTCGGGCGCCTCACCTGTTGGCCATTGCCGGCCGGGAAGTTCTTCGCCTGAAGCGTCCCTGGCCGTGAATATCGTCTCCTCGCCGCGGTCGACGGAGCCGTGTGCGATCTGGCGCGGCGGCTGGCCCGGCGAAAGCTCGAACAGTCCGAGCTTCACGCTGGAGGAGCCGGCATTGAGGGTTAGGACGGCATCGGTCATCGGTCTAGGATGTCCTTGGGCACAGGTCCGCCATGCTTCCTTGCCTTGCACCAAAGGCTACAGTATTGCCCGTTCGGCCTCCAGAGGACAAAACGATGAAATTCAAGGCCGACCGCGCCATCCTGCTGAAGGCGCTGGCCCATGTTCAAAGCGTGGTGGAAAAGCGCAACACCATCCCGATCCTCGCCAACGTGATGATCGCGGTGCGCGATGGCCGGCTGGCCCTGACCGCGACCGACATGGAGATCGCCATCGTCGAGGATGTCGCCTCCGAGACCAGCCGCAACGGCGCCTGCACCGCGCCGGCTGCCACCCTGTATGAAATCGTACGGAAATTGCCCGATCAGGCCGAGGTCGAGCTGGATTGCCCGGGCGGCGATGCGCAGCTTTCGTTGCGGGCGGGAAAATACTCGACCAAGC
>JAYTTA010000551.1:0-3172 GCA_043745345.1 Acetobacteraceae bacterium
ATATCGGTCGGCGCCTGACCCTCCGCTGGCGGGCGAAGACTGTCGAACGCCAGCTGCGGTTCGTTAGTAACGATCCACAGCACGGCGTCGGATATCGAGGCATGGTCGAACGCCATGCCACCCGGCAGGATGAACAGGTCGCCGGTGCTCCATTCGACCGATCCCGCGGTGCCCGTGCTGCGACCCTTGCCGCGGATCACGTAGAAGATCACCCCCGTGGCCGCGAACTCGGTGGTCAGCGTCTCGCCGGCACGGATCCTCGCGTAACGCGCCAGCACCAATGGCGAGGTCGCGGGAAACGAACAGGCAAGTTCCGAGGAAAGGTCGCAGGCAATCAGCCCGGTCGGCGTGTCGACGGCCAGCGCGCGCGCCGGCTCGTCGGTGAAGATGTGGTCGGGGACCGCGGGCAGCTGCACGTCGAACCCGTTGCCGGTGTTGAAGAACCTTCCGCGCGCCTCGGCCGGACTGGCGGGCGCGCTCGGATGCTGCACGGGAAGCTCGGCGATGGTCTTTGGACGATGCACTTCGAGCATGCTTTTTTCTTTCTCCCGATCCGTACGACTATCGCGGCCCTGGATTAAAGTCAATCAACCGATTAAATCTTTTGTTTAGCAGGCTTTGTCGCTCCGCCCCTATGGTGCCGGCTTCCGAATCGGTTGGGTCGTCCATGTCCGCTGCCGTCAAAACCTTAACGCCTAAGCCTGTCGGCGCCGGTACCCGCCAGCGCATCCTCGACACCGCCGAGCAGCTGTTCGCCGCGGAAGGTCCGGCCGCGGTCACCTTGCGCTCGATCGCCGCGGCGGCGGACGTCAACGTTGCCGCGGTGAACTATCATTTCGGATCGAAGGAAAAGTTGTTCGAGGAGATGTTCCTGCGCCGCATCGCCCCGCTCAACGAGGAGCGGCTGACCCGGTTAGCGGCCTGCACCGCTTCCGCCAAGGGCAAGCCGGACCTGCCGGCAATCATCGCCGCCTTCGTGGCGCCGGCCATGGCGCTGATCGATGACGCCAACGCACGGGCGATCGTTGTGCAGTATTCGCTGGGCCGGGTGTTGGCGCTGCCGCAGGTCGACCAGATGCTGGTGCGCTATTACGACCGCGTGCGCACGGCGTTCGTGGCCGCCCTGCAGCAGGCGGCGCCGCACCTGACCGAGCAGGAGGTGGTGTGGCGCTACTACTGGATGGGCGGCAGCGTGATGGTGTCGCTCGCGGTGCCGCCCGGCATGGCGGCGCGGGCGGAAGGCATGATCGCGCGCGAGTTGATCGCCTTCCTGGTGCGCGGTTTCACCTTGTAGAAGCCGCACCCGCCGCCCGCTTGCCATCCAAAGGGAAGGATAACATACTCTTGGGTAAGTTGACGGCGAACAGTCACGAGTGAGGGTTGCGTGGAGTCCAATCGTTGTTACCGGCTTCCTCCGGCTCGGAGCTGAAGGTTTTGCAGGCCCCCTATAGCCGCACCCTGTTCGAGTTGCTGGACGAGCAGGCGTGCCGTTACCCGGACGGCGTGGCCGTGCTGTCGGGCGAGCATTCGCTGACCTACTCAGCCTTGGCCAACCGTGCCCGCCGCGCGGCGACCGTGCTTCATAGGCACGGCATAAGGCGCGGCGATCTGGTCGGGCTACTGATCAACAACCGTCCGGAATGGCTGGAACTGGCGTTCGGCGCCTGGCTGCTGGGTGCGGTCGCGACGCCGTTCAGCACCTGGTCGACCCGGTCGGAGCTTGAGTTCCTGATGCGTGACTCGGGTGTTTCCCTGTTAGCCGCAGTGCCGGTGTTCGGGCGAGAGAACTACGCCGCCATGATCTCGGATCTAGCGCGGAAAGATCTTGCGGTGCTGATGCTGGATGGCGCGGCGGGCTTTGCCGACTACGCAACCCTGCGCGATACCGCCGAACCGTTTTCGAATTTGGCACCGGGCGACGGTGCCAGCGCCAGCGACGATGCGGTGGTGCTGTACACCTCGGGCTCGACCAGCCGGCCAAAGGCGATCGCGCTGGCGCATTACCTGATCATCGAGAACAGTTTCAACATAGGCGAGCGGCAGGGGCTGACGCGCGCTGATCGCGTGCTGCTGGCGCCGCCGCTGTTCTGGACCTATGGCGGGGTCAACGCGATGCCGGCGACGTTCGGCCATGGCGCGACACTAGTGCTGCAGGAAAGATTCGACGCCGGCGAGGCACTGGATCTGATCGAGCGCCATCGCTGCACGTCCATCTACACCCTGCCCGGAATGACGGACGCGATGGTTCGCCATGATGCGTTCAGGCCCGAACGCACGCGAAGCTTGCGCACCGGGCTGACCATCGGCAGTCCGCAGGATGTTCTGCGCGCCGCGGAAGTCCTGGGTGCCGCGGAAATCTGCAATATCTACGGGTCGAGCGAGACCGGCGGCAATTGCTGCGTCACGGATTATCGCTGGGCGTTGGAGCGCCGCGCCAACTGTCAGGGATTTCCCCTGCCTGGCGTCGAGCTGCGGATCGTTTCTGAAGTAACCGGTACCGTTCTTGGCCCGGACCGGCCCGGCCTGGTTGAAGTGCGTGGCCCCTACGTCATGCGCGGCTACACCGGTTCCAGCGCGCAGCACAACGCGGCCAACTTCAGCACCGAAGGCTGGTTCGCCAGCGGCGATATCGGCCGCCTGACGCCAGAGGGGGAATTCATTTTCCTCGGACGTTCGACCGAAATGATAAAGCGCTCCGGCATTAACGTCTCCCCGGCCGAGGTCGAGGATATATTGATGCAGCATCCGGACGTGGCGCTGGCCGGGGTGGTTGGTGTGGCGTCAGGCAGCGACGAGCGGATTTTCGCCTTTGTCGTGGCGCATGGCAGCTTGCGGCCAACCGCGGAAGCATTGACGGCGCACTGCCGGTCGATGGTTTCGAGCTACAAGGTGCCGGACCGGTTCGAGGTGCTGGATGCGCTGCCGCAGACCGTAACTGGCAAACTGATGCGGGGCGAACTGAAGGCGTTGGCCGTCAGCCTGGTTGCCGCGGAAACCTGAAGCATGGCTCAGGAAGCATGGGGACTATGGGGCGCGGAGGACGAAGCCGGCGCGCCGAACCGGATCACCGCGGAACACGTGCGCCTGGCCGCCACGCTGGTGAGGACCGGCCAGGTCATAGGGCTGGCGCAGCCGATTTCGCCGCAGTTGCCGGTGCCGGGCCACCGCGCTG
>JAYTTA010000552.1:0-3171 GCA_043745345.1 Acetobacteraceae bacterium
ATGTCCGCGGAAGTCGAGGTAGAGCTGCATCGGGTCCTTCATGTCGCCGGAGGCCAGCAGGGTGCGCAGGCGTGACGCCACCGCCGGATCGAACAGGTCGCCGGCCTGCTCGAAAGCGTCGAAACCGTCGGCCTCCAGCACCTCCGCCCACAGATAGGAGTAGTAGCCCGCGGCGTAGCCGCCACCAGAAAACAGGTGCTGGAAATGCGCCGGGCGATGGCGCACGCCGATCTCCGGCGGGATGCCGATGGCGGCCAGCGTCTCGCGCTCGAACGCTGTTACATCCAGGGTGGCGGGGTCGGGATGGGCGTGCATTGCCATGTCGAGAATGGCCGCCGCGGTGTATTCGACGGTGGCAAAACCCTGGTTGAAGTTGCGCGCCGCCAGCAGCCGCTCGACCAGCGCCGCTGGGATCGGCTCATTGGTTTCGTGGTGCCTGGCATACCGAGAAAGAACTTCGGGTGCGGCGATCCAGTGCTCGAAGATCTGCGACGGGAACTCGACGAAATCGCGCCGCACCGAGGTGCCGGACTGCGACGGATAGCGTACCTGGCTCAGCAGCCCGTGCAGCGCGTGGCCAAATTCGTGGAACAGGGTCTCCGCATCGTCGAAGCTGAGCAGGGCAGGGGCCGATTTGGCGAAGTTATTGTTGTTGACGATGATCGGCGTTACCGGCCCATCGACGTTCTGCTGGTCGCGAAAGCTGCTCATCCAGGCGCCAGACCGCTTGTCGGCGCGTGCGAACGGATCGGACAGGAATAACCCGACATGCTTTCCGTCCCGCTGCACGTCGTAGGCCCGGACATCGGGGTGGTAGGTCGCAACAGCCGGCTGCCTGACGAATTCCAGGCCGAACAGCCGGCCGGCGGTGTCGAACGCCGCCTGCTGGATGTTCTCGAACTTGAAGTAAGGTTTGACCTCGGCGGCGTCGATCGCATACTCGGCCTGGCGCACGCGTTCGGCGTAGTGCAGCCAGTCCCAGGCTTCAAGCTTGCCGTTCAGCCCGTCAGCGTGGGCGTTGGCCTGTAGCCGGTCGCGCTCCTCCAGCGCCCGGCCTAGCCCGGCCTTCCAGACCTCGTCGGTCAGCCCGGCGACCGCGGCCGGGGTCGCGGCCATGGTGTCGGCCAGGCGGAAATCGGCAAAGTTCGAAAAACCGAGCAGGCGGGCACGTTCGGCGCGCAACGCCAGGATTTCCGGGATAAGCTTGGTGTTGTCCTGCGGTCCTGGATGTTGGCCGCGCGAGACCCAGGCGGCGTGCGCAGCCTGGCGCAGCTCGCGGCGGCTGGAAAAGGTCAGGAACGGCTCGATCAACGATCGCGACAGGGTCACGACATGGCCCGGCATCCCGCGCTCGGCGGCGGCGTCAGCCGCACCCGCGATCACAAATTCCGGCAGGCCGCCGAGGTCGGCGGGGCCAAGAGCCAGGAACCACTCACGCTCGTCATGCAGCACGTTCTGGCCAAACCGGGTGTGCAGGGTGGCGAGCCGCGTCGAGATTTCGGCCATGCGCCGGCGGGCGTCGGGTTCCAATGCCGCGCCGGCGCGCACGAACCCGAGATAGGCGCGCTCCAGCAGGCGGAGCTGGTCCGCTTCCAAAGTCAGCTCGTTGCGCGCGGTGTGAAGTTTTCCGACGCGGGCGAAGATGCCCTCATGCAGCGCTACCCGGCTGCCATGCTCAGCGAGCTTTGGCGCGTACGTTCTTTCGATCTCGCGCAAGGTCTCGCTGCCCTCGCTGGCCGCGAGGTTGAAGAACACGCTGCCGGCGTCAGTCAGCAGCCGGCCGGCGCGTTCCATCGCGACGATGGTGTTTTCGAATGTCGCCGCTTGCGGATTGGCGGCGATCGCCTCGATCTCGGCCAGATGCGCCGTCATGCCGGCGTTGAAGGCGGGGCCGAAATGCTCGGGCCGGATGCGATCGAACGGCGGTGCGCCGAAGGGTGTGGACCAAGTCTCGAAGAAGGGGTTTTCGCTCATCCCCTTGTGGTGGCGCCGGGCGCCGGGCGCGTCAAGGGTTTGGGATGAAGTATCCTCCGAGCGGGCGCTCCTGAATCTCAGCCGCCGGTGGTGCCGCGTCGGCGCCGTCCAAATAGGCCGAGCAGCCCGGGTGCTAGGATCGCCAGCGACATCGGCTCGGGAACGGTGGTCAACGCCGACGTCCAGCCCAGCGCATTCAGGATCTGTTGGTCGGCGACCGACAGGGCGGTATAGGCCCCCGGGGTTGCGAAGGCATCGTACGGGTCAGGAGTGGCGGAATTCGCCCAATCCTGGATGTCGGCGGCGCCGCCCGGCGCGTTATAGTCCTTCTTGTCGGTGGCGCAGCCATCGGTCGAGAAGTATACGCCGGTCGCCGTCGGGCTTTCGTTGATTACGCCCGTGGTTGGCGAGGTCCGCGTGCAGCGGAACAGGTCCATCGGCCCGTTCCAGGGCCAGGTTGCGTTAGTGAGCTGGGCCGTCCGTCCCATCAGCTCGGAAATCTCGTGCTCGGCGGCGTCGACGAAGCTGTAGTCGCTGGGTGCTAGCGTGCTGGTGCCGTTGAAGTCCCAGTGCGAGCCGCCACCGATATTGCTGCCGACGAAGAAGGTGCCGTCCGACACGGCCGCATCGGCGGTCAGGCCCAGCGCCTTGGCCTCGGCGCTCGGCATGATGTACTTGCCCGAGCTGGCGGAGGTCGTCGGCGGCGCGAGCGGCAGGATGCCGGCGAACGGAAACGAGGGGTTGCCCTCCAGCGCGGTGCGAAGCTGGGTATAGTTGTAGACCGCGGCAGCGACCTGGTCGTAGGTGGCGAGGCTGGCAGCCAGTGCGCCCGCGGTCGTCTCGGCCTTGACCAAGAACTTGAGCATGACGTTGTTGGTGAAGAAGCCGCTGAAGATGTTGCCCACGGCGATGACATCGTTCTCGAGCGAGAGAACATTCGCGGCCGAGCCGAAATTAGTCGCGTTCAGGCTGGGATCGAAAGTGAAGTTGAATGTCAGCCCGGCCTGGGCAGGCGCCGCGGTGACGAGAGAGCCGGCCAGCAGAAACGCAGGCATCAATCGAGGCGCGAAACTTTTGGACGAAGTCATAGACGGAAAGCCTTTGCATCACAGCGGTAGACATCGGGGAAACCGGCTTCGGGTTCGAGATTAGCCGGTGGTCTGTAACAGCTTTCATTTCGCTACGCAAATATTAGGC
>JAYTTA010000553.1:0-3159 GCA_043745345.1 Acetobacteraceae bacterium
CGTGAGCTCGATGGTGACCCGCCACGGCCGGGCGGGCTCGACGTGCTGGCCCAGCATCTGCTCGGCATGGCCTGCGCGTCGCCGTTCCTGCCCGACGATGCCTATATGGAGGTTGCCGCGACCCAGCCCTATGCCGATCTCAGCCGCCCCGATTTCGATGCGGTGCTGAATTACGTCGAGACCGGCGGCTACGCGCTGCACGCCTACGAGCACTTTCGAAAACTTTTTCGCGACAGCGAGGGACGGGTACACGTCCGCTCGGCGCGGATCGCCGCCCTGTACCGGATGAACATCGGCACTATCGTTGCTTCCCCGGTGCTGAAGGTGAAGCTGGTCGGCAAGCGCGCCTTTGGGCCGGTGTTGGGCGAGATCGAGGAAGGCTTCGCCAACTCGCTGCGCCCCGACGACGCCTTCATCTTTGCGGGCAGAAAACTCAAGTTCCTGCGCATCAACGCCAACATGGTCGAGGCCTCCGAGGGCGCCGAGCGCGATCCGCTGATCCCGACCTATGCCGGCAGCCGGATGCCGATCAGCACCAACCTGGCCGGCCGCGTCCGCGCCCTGATGCAGTCGCCGAGCACATGGCACCGGTTTCCCGGGCAGGTCCAGGAATGGCTGCGCCTGCAAAGCCGCCGCTCGCGCATGCCGGGACCCGACGACTTGCTGGTCGAAACCTTTCCGCGCGGAGGCCGCTGGTATTTGGTCGCCTACTGCTTCGAGGGCCGCAATGCCCACCAGACGCTCGGCATGCTGCTGACCCGCCGCATGCAGCGCGCCGGTTTTTCTCCATTGGGCTTCGTCGCCACCGATTACGTCGTCGGCATCTGGTCCGCCTACCAGCCGACCGACATCGAAGGATTATTCGGCGAGGACATGATGGGCGACGACCTTGAGGAGTGGATGGCCGACAGCTCCATGCTCAAGCGCAGTTTTCGAAATGTCGCGGTCATCGCCCACTTGATCCAGCGCAACCAGCCGGGCTCGGCACGGTCCGGAAAACAGGTCACGATGAACACCGATCTGATCTACGACGTGCTGCGCCGCCATCAGCCCGACCATGTGCTGCTGCGCGCGACCCGGGCGGATGCCGCGCACGGGCTGATCGACGTGGCGCGGGTTGCCGGCATGCTGGCCCGCATCAACGGCAAGATCGTCCACATGGTGCTGTCGCGGGTATCGCCACTGGCCATTCCGGCGCTGCTCGACATCGGCCGCGAGCAGGTCGGCCCCGGCATCGACCGCGACGACCTGCTCGCCGAAGCCGAGGCGATCGTCGCCGAGGGCATGGCGGAGAACGAGCCCGCACCCCGCAGGCGGCGGCCGGCAAAGCGCGACTTGGTCGCCTCGTGATTGCCGCCCCGATTCACCTCGGCGCCGACCGGCTGATGCTCGACCCGGCGGGCGCGCTGTTCTGGCCGAAGCACCGGCTGCTCGCGGTTTCTGATCTTCATCTGGAAAAGGGCAGCTCGTTCGCCCGTCGCGGCATGCTGCTGCCACCCTGGGATACCGAGGTCACGCTTGACCGGTTGGCTTTGCTTTTGCGCCGCTACCGTCCGGAAATCGTCGTCACCATCGGCGACAGCTTTCACGATCGCGATGCCGCTACCCGGCTGCCGGCGGCACAGGCCGCGCGCATCCGGGCGATGACTGCCGCCAGCCGGTTCGTCTGGGTGCTCGGCAACCACGATCCGGTTCCAGCAGAGGCGCTTGGCGGCGAATGGGTGGATGAATTCGCGGCCGGGAACATCATATTCCGTCATCAAGCGCATCCGCGCGAGCCGGGTGCGCGTTACAACGCCATGACAGTTGGAGAGATCTGTGGCCACCATCATCCGAAGGCGGCGATCGCGGTGCGCGGCGGCGTGCAGACGCGGCCGTGTTTCGTCGCCGACCCGCACCGGCTCATGCTGCCGGCGTTCGGCGCCTACACCGGGGGCCTCAACGTGACCCATCCCGAAATCCTGCGCCTGTTCCCGCGCGGCGGCCGTGTCTTTCTGCTCGGCCGCGAGCGCCTGTTCAGTTTTCCTCTCGCTCGGGCGGGGGCTCACGGCACGGCCGAGACTGCTGCCTTGCCCATAACTTCCTTCGGAGCCGAGTCATGACCGCTATTCTCTGGTATCGCCGCGACCTTCGCGTCTCCGACCATGCGGCGCTGGCGGCGGCCGTGCGCGCCGGCGGCCCGGTGGTGCCGGTGTTCATCCTGGACGACGAGGCCGCCGGCGCCTGGAAGATGGGCGGCGCCGGGCGCTGGTGGCTGCACCACGGCCTGACGGCGCTGGCCGCGGATTTGGAAAAACTTGGCGCCAGGCTGATCCTGCGGCGCGGCAACTCGCGCGACATCCTGCCCGCTTTAGCACGCGAGACCGGTGCCACCTCGGTGCATGCCGGCGTTGGCCCGGAGCCATGGATGCGCAGGCTCGACCGCGATGTTTCGAAAATCCTGGAGCGCGACCGGGTCAGGCTGCATCTCCACCGCACCCGCATGATGTTCAACCCGGAAACGATCCGCAACGGCCAGGGCGAGGCGTTCGGCGTCTATACCCCGTTCACCAAGGCCGCTCTCGCCACCGGCGGACCGGAGGCGCCGATCCCGGCGCCTGCCCGCATCTCTTTCCCCGACGTGGCGCCGGCGTCCGACACCCTGGCCGATTGGGATTTGCTGCCGACCCATCCCGACTGGGCGGGCGGGCTGCGCCAGACCTGGACGCCGGGCTCGACCGGTGCCCGCGCGCGCCTGGATGAATTCCTCGATCAGGCCCTGAGCAGTTACGCCAATGACCGCAACCTGCCCGGCATCGCCAGCACATCGATGCTGTCGCCGCACATCGTCTGGGGCGACATCTCCCTGAATGAGGTCTGGTTTGCCGCCGACGAGGCCGCCAAAGGTGAAGGAAAGGGCCTGGAAACCTTCCACAAGGAGCTGCTGTGGCGGGAGTTTTCGACTTATCTGCTTTGGCATCACCCCGATCTGCCGGAGAAGCCGCTGCGGTCGAACTATGCCGCGATGCCGTTCCGCGATTCGCCTGTCGAGCTGCTTGCCTGGCAGCGCGGGCAGACCGGCATACCGATCATTGACGCGGCCATGCGCCAGCTGTGGCAGACCGGCTGGATGCACAACCGCCTGCGCATGGTCACCGCCTCGTTCCTGACCAAGCACCT
>JAYTTA010000554.1:0-11790 GCA_043745345.1 Acetobacteraceae bacterium
GATATCCATTTGCCCGGAAACCGGCTCGGTGCGGCGAAATCGGTGGGCGAGATAGCAACGTTTGGCGGGCTCTACGCCATCGTCTGGCTGCTGCCCAACTCCCAGGCGATCATCGCTCGCCTTATGCGGCCATCCGAAAAGAAGCTGCCGTGGGCGCTGGGCCTCGGCGCGGTGCTGGCGATCGCGCTGCTGTCGATCGGGGGAACCAGCGAATTCCTGTATTTTCAGTTTTGATAATGCCATGACCCACGAATGGCGTTTCCTCACAATCGCCGCCGCCGCCGCGTGCGGCGTATTCGCCGCCGTGTGGCTTTGGATCGCCGCCGTGCCGCTCGCCTACATGGAACCGGAATATCCCTATTGGCTGGCCAAGCGGCAACTGCTCGCCGCCTGCGACCTTGGCCAGGTGCTGATCGTCGGCGACAGCCGCGCTGCGGTCGGCATCCTGCCCCAACGGCTTGGCTTTACTGCGACCAACCTCGCGGTCGGCGGCGGCCAGGCGATCGAGACCTATTTCGCAGTGGTCCAGGCGCTCGACTGCCCAGTGCCGCCGCGCCTGGTGGTGATCTCGATCGACGCCGCGCATTTCGTGCTGCCCGACCTGTTCTGGGAGCGCAGCGTGCGCTACGGCCAGATCGGTGGCGCTTCGCTGCGGGAGGTGCTGGCGACCGCCAACCGCCTTGGCGATCACCGGATGCTGGCGCCCTACCACGACGATCGCCTGCCACCGGAACTTCGCGCCCGGCTCCACGATCTCCGGTTTCCGACGTTCTACTTCAACGCCGTGCTGAAAGCCGGGCTTGGCCTGCGCTGGTGGAGCAACCACGCCGCGCTGCGACAGGGTATCCTGGCACACGGCCAATATTACTTCGGCACCGCAAATGGGTCAGCGGAAACCGCGCGGGAGGGCAACCTGATCGGTTTTACGCCGTTGCCCATACAGACCGAATATCTCGACCGGCTGCTGCAATTGTTGCGCGCGCGAGGTATCGCCTCGGTGTTCGTGGCGATGCCGGTGAATGAGGCAACGCGCGCCGCGATCCGGCCCGAACTGGAACGTGGCTTTGAAGCCTACCTTGAGAACGCAGCCGCTCGATATCCTGGCTTCGAGGTCGCCGGCGGTCTGTTCCCGGCCTGGCCGAACGAGTGGTTCGGCGACGGCTTCAGCCACCTGAACCCGGCCGGCGCCGAGCGCTTTACGTCGATGTTCGATCTGTTGTTGCGTGGGAAACTACAAGCATCGACGCCACGGCCCAGACCAAACAGCGCGCATCGGCCCGAACAGCTCGCATCCCGACCCTGACCGTCACTGTCCCGGCAATATCTCGCCTAGTCGCCGCGATAACTCGGCATGGCGAAAGGGCTTCGCCAGCCGCGGCAGGCCACGCGCGTGTTCGGGCAGTTCGGCATAGCCGCTGATCAGCAGCACCGGCAGGTCAGGACGCAGGCGCCGTGCCGCGACCGCCAGATCCAGTCCGGTCATGCCGGGCATCTCGTAATCCGTCACCAGTGCATCGATTCGATGGCCGATCCGCAGGATCTCCAGCGCCCGCGCGCCAGACCCGGCCTGGATCACGGCATGTCCCAGAAACTCGATGCCGTCGGCGGTGCCCATCAGAACTAGGGCATCATCGTCGACCACCAACACGACTAATCCGGAGGGTTTAGCCTCGAAACAGGGTTTCACATCAGAACCATCTTGAACGAGCATGAGCCAACCCCGCGACCATTACGTCATGATAATGAAGTAACCGACTCGTCAACCTCCGGTTCAGCTCCATCCATCGGCGTGGCGGTTGGGTTTACCTGCCAGGCGTCGCCAAGCGCCGTGCGGGTGCTGCGGCCGGCGGCGAGGTCGTACGCATTGACGATAGCCAGGCGGAAACCGCCGGGCGGCATCGCGTGGCTGCCAGTTGGGCGATCCTCGTGGAATGTGATCTGCACGCTGCTGACGCCGGAAACTCGACTCAGCCGCGCCACCAGCGCCGGATCGGGATGGCGGTAACGCCGGTCCTTCGGGCCGAACAGCACCACGCTGTATCCGGTCCGCCGGTCGTTATCGTCAAATTCCCAGCGCCGCTCGGCATGGAGCGTGATCAGCGCCTGCACCCAGCCGGCACCGTAGAGGTCCGGCCATTGGTCGGCGAAGCGCAGATGGACCTCGATGATGCCGCCGCCGATGCTTTCGAGATTGACCATACCCGTATAGCCGGGCAGGTGGCGTGTGATCCAGCCGCCGCAGTAGCGTTCGAGGCCGGGCCGGTGGTCAGCCTCGACGATCCAGTGGTCGAAGGTGCCGCCCCGGCCCGTAATGCCGACGGCATGACGCCACCAGACCGGCGCACCGTCCACTACCGCGGCATCGCTGCTGACATGCTCGCCGGTCAGCAGCTCCATCCAGAAATGGCCCGGCGTCATCGCCATCCGGTATTCGGCGGGTGACGCAATCACGCGGCTGTCAATGCCCATGCCGCGCAAATTGACGATCGGCTTGGAGAACACCGGATAAAACGGTGGCTCAACCCCGTGCGGCGCGGCATCGATACCCTGTGACTGTGCGACCGCGAGCTTGTCATAAACCCAGCGATG
The DNA here is from genome assembly GCA_043745345.1 of Acetobacteraceae bacterium. Lineage (GTDB taxonomy): Bacteria > Pseudomonadota > Alphaproteobacteria > Acetobacterales > Acetobacteraceae > PALSA-911. The sequence continues at coordinate 2,590 of JAYTTA010000554.1, forward strand.
GCGCGGTTGCCATGCCCACGCATCCGCATCCTCGGTCGGAATATCTATCCCCGGCGGACAGGTCACGCCATCGAAATACTGGAGGCGCCAGGGATCCGCCTCGCAGACTGTCATCCTCTCTAGCTGCCTGTCTGTTCCAGCAGAACGACGGAAAACAGTCCCGCGGGGTCGGTCCAGCTCCGCGTCAGATGCCAGCCGGCTGTCGCCGACAGGCCGGAAAGTCCTGAGACGGTGAACTTGTAGCTGTTTTCGGTATGAATGCTCTCGCCCCTGTCAAACCGGATCACATGATCAGCAACCCGCACGGCCTGCGCTATCCGGCTGACCAGATGCATCTCGATGCGGCTTTCGCCATCGTTCCAACGGGCCTGATGACTAAAACTCTCGATCTTGAAATCAGCATCGGCCTCGCGGTTGAGCCGAACCAGAAGGTTGCGGTTGAAAGCGGCGGTGACCCCGGCGGCGTCGTCATAGGCAGGCAGCAGGATGGCCGGGTCTTTGCGCAGATCGACGCCGACCAGGAAACGTGCGCGCGGCCCCAGGGTAATTCGGACCTCACCCAGCAATTCCCTTGCCTGGGTCGGATCGAGGTTGCCTATCGTCGATCCGGGAAAGAAGCCCAACCGGGGACTGTCCTCGATGCCTGCCGGCAGCTCGATTGCCGGTAGCTCAATGGGGCGCAGGAAATCAGCCGCAATAGGCACTACCCGCAGCCCTGGCCGGTCCGCTGCCATCCGCGCCTGCAGCCGATTCAGCGACAGCCGCGCGACATCGATCGGAACGTAAGCGGCGAACTCGCCGGCATCGAGCAGAAAGTTCGCCTTGGCCTCATCGCTGGCGCCATATTCGACCAGCGTTGAGCCGCGTTTCGTGAACGTCGCGATATCGGCGGCAACCGCCGGCAGCAGCGCCATCTCGGTCCGGGTAGGATAGTATTCGGCCAGCCTGGTGATGGCGCCGAAGAGCCGGCACCCGGCCTCGTCGTAGAACAGCCGCGGCGGAAGGGTCTTCCGCGCCGCCAGCAACCCGGCAAGCGCCGCGTTGGCGACAGCGGCGTCAAACTGAAAGTTCGGATCGCCGGCAGGCCTGGTTGCACCGTCATCGGGCATGGCGTCGCCTCATTCGTCTCGGGCCAGGCGCAAGCCGGAGAACTGCCAGCGCCGGTCTGGATGAAAGAAATTGCGGTAGCTCGTTCGGCTGTGGCTGGGCGCCGTCGCCAGCGAGCTACCGCGCAGCACCATCTGGTTGATCATGAACTTACCGTTGTACTCGCCGACGGCGCCGGCGGGCGGGCGAAAGCCGGGGTAGGGGCTGTAGGCACTGGCGGTCCACTGCCAGACACTGCCAAAGCCATCGGCAAGTCCTCCGGCGTTGGCTGCAACCTCCCATTCGGCCTCGGTCGGTAGCCTGGCCCCCGCCCAGCGCGCGAAAGCGTCGGCCTCGTACCAGCTGACATGGCGCACCGGCTCATCCGGCATCAACGGCGCCGGTCCACCAGGTCCCATCTGAAATTTCGCTTCCTCCGTTTGCCGCCAATGCAGTGGGGCGATCCAGTTGGCCTGCTGCGCGCAGGCCCATCCGTCCGACATCCAAAGGCTTGGTGTGCGGTAGCCGCCATCGTCGATGAATTCCAGCCAGTCGCGGTTTCGAACCAGGCTCCTGGCGATCCGGTATGGTTGCAAGAGTACCTTGTGGGATGGCGTCTCGTTGTCGAAGCCGAAGCCGTCACCGGTATGCCCGATGTCGAATACCCCCCCGCTACGCTGGATAAACCCATCCTCGAACGGGACCGGATCAAGATTTTCGGAGGCGGCCGTCCATCCCGGCAGCACCGCCGGCAGCAGCGGGCTCTGCGCGAAGGCATGCAGCATGTCGGTTAACAGCAACTCCTGGTGCTGCTGCTCGTGCTGGATTGCGAGTTCGGCCAGGTCGCGGGCAGCCACCGGCGCAGTCGGCAGAAACCTTGCCATGGCCGCATCGACATGGGCGCGGTACTCGGCCACCCGCAACGCCGACGGACGGGTCAGCAGCCCACGTATCGGACGCGGATGCCGCGCGCCGACGGTATCGTAGTAGGAGTTGAACAGGAACCCGAACTCGGCGTCGAACGGCGTGTAGTCCGTTTCGAACACCTGAAGAATAAACTGCTCCAAAAACCATGTCGTGTGTGCGCGGTGCCACTTGGCCGGACTCGCATCCGGCATTGACTGCACGCATTGATCTTCGGGCGACAGCGCCGCCGCCAGAGTTTCGGTCGCCCGGCGGCATTCGGCGAAGCGGTGTGCTAAGCTGTCGGTCCGCCAAGCCGCTTCCGATGGGCTCGGCCAGTTCGTATCAGTGTCCATGTCGAAAGGTCCGTGCCGACGCCAGCGCGTCAAGGTTGATGCATTCAGTAGCTGTACCAGCCTTGGCGCGGGCCGCCGAACAGGGCGATCAGCAGGATGATTATCAGCAGAAAACTCAGCAGGCTCAGCCCACCACCACCGTAATATTGGCGCCGGTAGCCGTAGAAACCACCCCCGCCGAACAACACGAAAAGCAGGATGATGAGCAACAGGATCATGGCGCCTTCCCCAGGTTGCAATCAGACAGGCAGCTAATGTCCGACGGCCGATGCGGTTCCCGTCGGTCGGCCTAACCCGGTGCTAAAAGCCCCGCCAGCCGTGCCAGGACATCGGCGACGTTGAACGGCTTGGCGCAGACCTGCCAGCCCGGCCGGTCCGCAGGTGCCGCCTGGTCGCCATAGCCGCTCAGCAGCAGGAAGGGCACGTGTCGGCCATCCAGCAACTCCGCCACCGGATAGACCTTCTCACCGGCGACATTGACGTCGAGCACGGCACCATCGATGCCGTCCGATTCCGCTGCCCGCAGCGCATCGGCAATCCGCCCGAACGGTCCAACGATGTCGCAGCCGGCATCGGTGAAGGCGTCCTCCAGCAGCATGGCGATGAGCACCTCATCCTCCACCACCAGGATGCGGCGGCCGGCAAGTCTGTCGATCATGCCGGTGCCTTTGGCGTTGCCGTATTGAAGCGTGATGTGAGGGCACTACGCGCCATTGAGGGTGGCGACGCAACCGCCGCCTGTCACGGGCCGTGCCGTGGATTGGAAACGGTGAACCAGACCCACACCAGATTGGCGAACAGCAGCCCGGCGGAGAGCAGGAACACTGCGTGCAGGCCGGACACCGCCGCCACAGCGCCGCCGGTAACCGGCCCGATCGAGTTGCCGAGGAAATACGCCGAGGAGGTAAGACCATAGATCATGCCGCGTTCGCCGGGCGACGTGAGCTTGGCAATCAGCGTGTTGACGGCCGGCACGATGCCGCCGACGAACAAGCCGACTCCGAAGCGCTCGGCGACGAACATCCAGTAATTGTCGACGAAGGCCTGTGGCGCGGTCAGCAGCGCCGCACCGGCAAGAGTGAACAGCAGCACCTGGCGCTCGCCGAATCGGTCCCCAAGCCGGCCGAGTACCGGCACCGCGAACACCCCGGCAAGTCCGGTGACCGAGAAGGCGAGGCCACCCAGGGTCGCGAGGTCGGGCCGGACTCCAATCATCTGTTTGACAAATAATGTGATGATCGGCGCCACCGCCATGATCGCGAACTGGGTCAGCAGCAGCACCAGCATCAGCGCCGCCATGCCGTGCGTGCGCCGCAGACTGCGCACCGACTGGCGCAGCGACGGGCTCTGCTGCTTGCCGGCCGGCCGCGCGAAGCGCTCGGGCACCAGCAGCCAGCACAGCGCGAACGCCGTCAGCGACACCACGCCTGCAATGAAGAACGGTATCCGGAAGCTGCCCGTTAGGTCGGCCATGGCGCCGCCCAGCACCGGCCCCATTAGTGAGCCGACCAACTGGCCGGTGCTAAGCACGCCGAGCGAGTAGCCAAGCCGGCGCGCCGGTACCTGGCTCGCCACCAGCACCACCGAGGAAGAGGAAAATCCGGCGAATGCACCCAGCAGCGCGCGCAATGCCAGCAGGTGCCAGACGCTGGCCGCGAACCCCATCAAAAAGGTGAAGACACCAATAGCGAAGCACGACCGCAGCACCATCGGCTTGCGCCCGTGGCGATCCGACATCCGGCCCCAGACCGGCGCCATGAAGGCGGCGAAGAACGAAGCGATAGAGGCGAGCAGCCCGGTCCAGAATTCGAGCGGTCCGCCGGCAGCCACGCCAAGCGTCGGCAAGAACAGTGGCAGCACCGGGCTGAGAAAGGTGAAGGCGGCGCTCATTATAAGCTGCACCGCGACCATCGCCCACAACGTCACCCGCCAGGCCGGCGTGCCGTCGGCGTCATCCCCAGGGGTCGTCGGCTCAACCGTTATCTTCGACCCGTCCATAGGCAACGTTCGGACGCCGAGCCCAAGATGTAAAGTTCGATCAAAATTTAAAGCGCGGGTTGAAACGCTGGCTCCCGAAGTAGGACTCGAACCTACGACAAAGCGATTAACAGTCGCTTGCTCTACCAACTGAGCTATTCGGGATCAGCGGGCGTGTCCTATAGCGAAGCTCCGGCCCGGACGCAAACCCGAAGCGTCAGGCAAACAGGTGACGTCCACGAAAGCTTCGGTTATTCTCTCGCGCAGGATCGCGGGCGTGGTGGAACTGGTAGACGCGCCGGACTCAAAATCCGGTTCCGTGAGGAGTGTCGGTTCGATTCCGACCGCCCGCACCATCTTTTCGTGTCTCGCCGGCCGCCCCTCGTGCTTTCAGACAGGTCAGGGCGGCGCGACCCTTCTGACCTCGACCACGTGACGGGCGATGTCGGGCACCCCGTCCAGAACCGTAACCTCCAGGATCCGGTCGTGCCCGCCGCGTTTTCGCGACCAACCGGCGTAGGACAGCTCCAGCATCGGCGTGAAGGTCGCCAGCCCACGACGAGCCGGGCGTCGCAGCGTCGCGCCCGAGTTGATCGGCGATATCTCGATCCGCCCGGCGTGCGCGCGAGCCAGCGACAGCGTGTCCGCCACCAGCACCTCCAGCGCCCGTGCCCGGTTGGCCCGCGCACCGAGCAGGCGAGACAGTCCCGCCTCATCGCACCAGAAAAACACGCGGTGGTTCAGCGTAGCCAGCCAGTCCCCCGGCGTAAGACCGTCATCCAAGCATTTGGCGAGGGCGGCCTCGGTCATCGGCGACTGATTATTCAACACAGCTGTCCCATGGCGGGGATGGTTGATCGACACCGCTGCCGGGCGGCGCCGGCGTTCCAGCCGATCCCGCTCTTCACCCTCTATTTCGAACAGGTCGAGCAGCCGGCTGGTCGGCAGGAGGCCCCGGGCGCGGATGCTGGTCCAGGCGCCAGGCAGGGTCACGTGGAAAAGGTGGGTATGGCGTTCAGCCAGTTCTTCGGGCGTCATCGTGAGGAAGGCCAGGGCTCTGCCCTGGACCCGCTAACGGTCATGGCCGTTAAAACTCTTTCCCTTAAGCATTGCGCCCGCGGGAGCGCTTTCCGGGCCAGTTTTGGGGCAGAACTCCATGCTACCTTTCAATTTTATTACAATCTTCGTTCCGATATCAGCTCTAACTGCATTGCGCGCTTGCAATACCGAACCAGAAACCACCGGAGAAACGATCATCCGTACGATCCACGTGGCATTCGCGCTGCTAATGGCCGCCACCACACCCGCTTTGGCCCAGGCCAGCCATCCGGACCTTCTCGCCGGACCCGGACCCGGCGCCGTGAAGTGGGGTCCGGCGCCGCGATTCCGGCTGGCATGAACCACTATGCCTGGGTCCGGGGCGAGACCGTGGTGCAGGTCCATGGCGACGGCCCATTTGAGATCGTCTACGTCAACTTGGCCGACGATCCGACCAGGAAGTAGCGGCTCAGCCGCCGCGGCGGTTCCAGCCATCCAGCGGGATGCGCGGCATCTCGAACCGGTCGGTGGTGCGGGCATACCAACCCGCACCGTGCATTCGCCCGATCAGGTCGAGCTTTGGCGTGTCGACGTAGCATTTCTCGGCGTCCAGGATGCAGTCGTCGGCGATGTGCATCGCGACGACGCGGCCGAGCACCACCGACCGGTCGATGCCGACATCGACGATCACCAGCCGCTCGCACTCGAACGCCACCGGGCTTTCGGCGATGCGTGGCGGCTTGACCTTGACCGAGGGTAAAAAGGTCAGCCCAGCCTCGGCGAACTCGTCGACCTCGGGCGGGAAATCGATCGCGGTGACGTTCATCGCCTCGGCGCTGGCCTGGTTGACCAGGTTGACGACGAACTGACCGGTCGCGCGGATGTTGTTGCCGGTATCCTTGGCGTCGCCCGGCCGGCGTCCGCCGATGCCGAAGGTGACGATCGGCGGGTTGCCGGAAACCGCGTTGAAGAACGAATACGGCGCCGCGTTGCGAGCGCCGTCGGCATCCTGCGTCACCACCCAGGCGATCGGCCGCGGCACCACGGTGGAGACCAGCAGCTTGTAGGTGTTGATCGCGCTCAGCGTTTCCATGTCGAACAGCATGACGGCTCCATAGGTTTCAAAGGCTGGCGGTTTCGCGGGGTGGGTTACGCGGCCACGCCCTGGCTGTCCAGGCTGGCAGCCACCGGGCAGGATGCCGCCATGATCCGGTTGCCGAGCGCTTGGCTTTACACGTTTGTCTGGGCGCTCAGCCTCGCCGGCCAGCTTTACGGCAAGCCGGCGCTGGGCCATGTCGCCGGCATGCTTCTGGCGGTCTTCCTGGTGCTGGAGCTGCCGCGCCAACGCCGCTACGCCCAGGTCTTCTTCGTTGCCATGGCGTTGCTGGGGACCGCCGGGCTGCTGACCACGCTGCATCCGATGAGCCTGTTGCTGGCGGCACTCTCCCGCAGCGCCGTCTACGCGGCCTTCTTCTTCGCGCTCGCCACCCTGCGCAGGGCTGCCGAGCACTCCGCCCTGATCCGCCGGTGCGGCGAGCATCTGGTCGCCCAGCCGCCCGGCCGGCGCTATCTGGCGCTGACCGCCGGCGGCCACGTCTTCGGCATTATTTTATCCTACGGCGCAATCGAGCTGCTGGGCGCCATGGTGGTGCGCGCCAACACGCTTCAGGCCGCCGGCGGGAATTCCGAGGTCCGCGCGCTGCGGGCGCGAAGGATGCTGATGGCGGTGTATCGCGGCTTCGCCACGATGAACTGCTGGAGCCCGCTCAACCTGATGACGGCGGTGGTCTCGACCGCGGTGCCGGGCGCGACGCTGGCGCCTCTGCTGCCGCTGGCCTTTGCGGTGTCGGTCGGCATGTGCGCGATCGGCTGGGCGCTGGACCGGCTGCACACCCCAACCGGCCGCGTATTGGCGGCACCGGCAACGTCGGAAAGCTGGTCGATCCATCTCCGGGTTGTTTCCCTCGTCGCCCTCGTGATGGGACTTTCCGAATTTGCTGTGGCGGGGTTCGGCATCGGCCTGGTCACCGCGGTGACGCTGGTGGTGCCGGCGGTGGCGCTGGCCTGGGTCGCCATCCAGTGCCGAGGGCGGGGCTGGCGGGTGGCGGCATGGTTGTTCGCGCGCCGACTGCGCCGGTTCCTGGCCGGGGTGCCGGATTTTCGTGGCGAGGCCAACGTGCTCGGCCTGTCCGGCTTCGTCGGCGTGGCGCTGGGCGCAGCCCTGGCCGGCGGCAAGACGATCACCGTGTTGACGTTGTTGCCACCGATCGTCATTCCGCTCGGCGTGCCAGTGCTGCTGATGGCGGCCGGGCAGGTCGGCCTCAACCCGGTGGCGACGGTGGCGCTGATCGGCGCCGTGCTGCCCGACCCGGCGGCGTTCGGCGTCGCACCCGCGGTGCTGGCCTTCGCCTGCATGTTGGGCTGGGGCATCGGCGTGTCGGTCACCGCGATGTCGGCCAGCGCGATCACCACCGCGCGCTGGCTCGGCGTATCGCCGTTCGTGGTCAGCACGAAATGGAACGCGCGTTTCACCCTTGGCTGCCTGCTGCTGGCGTGGGCCGCCATCGCCGGGCTGCACTATTCTTCCGCCGCGGTGCTAGGCTGGAGCTTGCCTTAATCAGGATACGGACAGACATGGCTCATGCGCGACTCGCGGTGGATATCGGCGGAACCTTTACCGACCTCGCGATCGAATTTGACGGCCACCGCCGCACCATCAAGCTGCTGACCACGCCGGAGGCACCCGAGCGCGGCGTGATCGAAGGGGTGCGCGCCATACTGGCCGCCGCCAGCCTGACGCCAGCCGATATCGCCATCCTGATCCATGGCACCACACTCGCCACCAACGCCATCATCGAGCGTAAGGGCGCAGTCACCGCCCTGGTCACCACCGAGGGTTTTCGAGATGTGCTGGCAATGGGCAACGAGAGCCGTTACGACCAGTACGACCTCAACATCGTGCTGCCGCAGCCGCTGGTGCCGCGTCATTTGCGGCTGACTGTTCCGGAACGACTCGACAACGAGGGCAATGTGCTGCGCCCCCTCGACCACGAAGCGGTGCGCGCCTTGGTCCCAATATTGCGCCGCGAGCGTGTCGAAAGCCTCGCGATCGGCTTCCTGCACGGCTTCGTCAATCCCATGCATGAGCAGGAAGCGGAAAGAATCTTGGCCGCCGCCTTGCCAAAAATCCCGATTTCGCTGGCCTCCGACGTATCGCCTGAAATGCGCGAGTGGGAACGTTTCTCCACCACCGTCGCCAACGCCTACGTCCAGCCGCGCATGCAGAGCTATCTGCGCGAGCTGGAGGCCGCGCTGCGGGCGATGGGCATCGACGCGCCGATCTTCCTGATGCTGTCGGGTGGTGGCCTGACCGGCATCGACACCGCCTGCAGGTTCCCCATCCGCCTGGTCGAGAGCGGACCGGCCGGCGGTGCGATCTTCTCCGCCTATGTCGCCAGACAATGCGGCCTCGACCGGGTGCTGTCGTTCGACATGGGCGGTACCACCGCGAAGATTTGCCTAATCGACGATTTCAAGCCTCAGACCGCCCGTGCCTTCGAGGTCGCGCGCGTCGGGCGGTTCCGCAAAGGCTCGGGACTGCCGCTGCGTATCCCGGTGATCGAGATGGTGGAGATCGGCGCCGGCGGCGGCTCGATCGCTTCGGTCGATGGCACGGGCCAGATATCGGTGGGACCCGAAAGCGCCGGCGCCGATCCGGGCCCCGCCTGCTACGGGCACGGCGGCACCCGGCCCACGGTGACCGATGCCAACCTCGCCCTCGGCCGCTACGACCCCGAAAGTTTCGCCGGCGGCACGATGCGGCTGCGCTCGGATGCCGCCG
>JAYTTA010000555.1:0-3148 GCA_043745345.1 Acetobacteraceae bacterium
GAGTTTCTGGCAGCGATCGGCCATCTCGGCGGGAAACAGCACGTTAGGCGGCTCAGTGATCAGGTCGCGCGACAGAAAAACACCCTCCGCCACGGCGCGCATGGGCGCGTAGGCGGAAGTGGCCTGCGCTACGTCGCCGGTCAGGATGGTCAGTCCCACGAGCTTCGGCTTGTCGTCGGCCTTCTCCTTGGTGCGGTAGCGATCGAACCGGTAGCCACGCAGCGTAGCGCCCATGGCGATGGCGGCGGCGAGCTCCGGGGCCAGGCTACCGGCATCGACCACGACGACGGGCTCGGCCGAGAGCTGGGCCGTCAGGCTGCCACCGGCGTCCTCGACAATTCGGGCCGTGAGTTCGTCACGCTTGCCCAGACCGACGACGACGATCCGGGACAGGCCGGCGCCGGGGCCGGGTATGGACACGCTTTTGCCTTTTCCGCCCTTGAACTCGCTGGCGGCGATGGCGCGGGCGACGGCGCCGCCAGTTGCCTCATCCGCCTGCTGCGCGAACGGGGAAAGCGCTTCGCCCTCGATGGCCACCAGCACCAGGGTGCCGGAGGTGGGCAGGACCGCGGCGGCAAAGGCGATATCCAACATTCAAACAGCTCCAACGATGATGCTCGACTGTAGCAGCGCCGCCGCACTTTGCCAGCTTGGCCAGGCGCGCTATCACGCAACTATGACAGAGTTGTTGCCCGACACCGAAGCCGGCATCGGCCGTGCCGCCGAGCTGATCCTGGCTGGCGAGTTGGTCGCGTTCGGCACCGAAACGGTATTCGGACTTGGCGCCGACGCGACCAGGGACCGCGCGGTGGCGGCGATCTTCACGGCCAAAGGGCGCCCGCATTTCAATCCGTTGATCTGTCACTATCCGACCGCAAAAGCCGCCTTCGCGCACGTCATCGCCAACGATGCGGCAAGGGTGCTGGCAGAGGCATTCTGGCCGGGACCTTTGACGATGGTGCTGCCACGCCACATCGCCTGCCCGGTGGCGCTGCTGGCCGGAGCCGGGCTGGAGACGCTGGCGGTGCGCGTGCCCGCCTTGCCCTCGGCGCTGGCCCTGCTGCGCGCGGTCGGCCGGCCGGTGGCAGCGCCCTCTGCCAACCGGTCCGGTGAGGTCAGCCCGAGCACAGCGGCGCATGTCATGCAGGGACTATCCGGGCGGATCGCGGCAGTGCTGGATACCGGTCCGTGTCGGGTCGGACTGGAATCCACCGTGCTCGACCTGACCGGCCCGCGGCCGGTGCTGCTGCGCCCCGGCGGCGTCGCGGCCGAGGCGATCGAGGTGCTGGTCGGACCGGTCGGGCGACCGATCCCTCCCACTGTCGCCGAGGCATCGCGCGGGCTGCGCTCCCCCGGCCTGCTGGTGTCGCACTATGCTCCGCGTTTGCCGGTGCGGCTCGATGCTTCCGACGTAGCGGCGAACGAGGCGCTGCTGGCGTTCGGGGAGCCTTTGCCGGGGGCGGGATGTGTGTTCAACCTGAGCGAGGCGTGCGATCTGACCGAAGCGGCGGCACGGCTTTTCACCGGCCTGAGGTGGCTGGATGCGGAGGGCGTCCGGGCCGGGCTGTCACGGATTGCCGCCATGCCGGTACCAGCGATCGGGCTGGGTCTGGCGATCAACGACCGGCTGCAACGCGCCGCCGCACCACGCTAGATCAGGGGCGACGCTAGATAGGGGGAATGGAAATGGCATTGATTTCGAACATTCAGATTCCAGGCGTGTATCGTCGGCGCATTGGCGACATCGTGGTGACGGCGCTGAGCGACGGCTTCCTCGACGGCTCGCTGGAGGTGCTGCAGAACATCACGCCGGAGGAGGCCGCCTCGATGCTGCGCGCGGCGTTCAAGCCGGTGCCGCGGCGGACCTCGGTCAACTGCTTCGTCATCGAAAGCGCCGGGCGGGTGGCGCTGCTGGAAACCGGTTCCGGCACCTACCTCGCGCCGACGGCCGGGGCGCTGCTGCGCAACATGGCGGCGGCGGGTTTTGATCCGGCTTCCGTGGAAACCATCCTGCTGACCCACATGCACCCCGATCACTCGGCCGGGCTGACTAATCGGGAGACTGGCGAGCGTCATTTCCCCAATGCCGAGCTTCGCGCGCATGAGAACGAGTTTCGCTACTGGTTCGACGATGCCGAGATGGCGAAGGCCACCGAGCGCGAGCGTGCACTGTATTTCGGCTGCACGCGTGAGCAGGTGTCGCCCTACCGCGACCGCTACAATTGGTTTACCGGCGGCGAGGTTTTCCCCGGCGTGACCGTGGTTCCGCTGCACGGACACACGCCCGGCCATTGCGGCTACCGGGTGCAGTCGGGCAACGAGCAGCTGCTGATCTGGGGCGACATCGTGCACGTGCCCGACATCCAGGTGCCGAGGCCCGAGGTCACGATCGCGTTCGACGCCGATCCGGTGGCTGCCGCAGCGACGCGCCGCAAAATATTCGACCAGGTCGCCACCGACCGGCTACTAGTTGCAGGGATGCACATCCACTTCCCGGGTTTCGCCAACCTGACGCGACACAATAACGATTTTTCGATTATCTACGAGAATTGGCAGCAGGCGCTTTAGATGGACGGTATCCAAATGCACGGTCTGTTATCCACGTTACGCCAGGTCGTCGGCGAACTGGGCATGCTGACGGACCCTGCTGACACCGACCCCTATGCCGAGGACTGGCGGCGCCTGTACCGCGGCCACACGGCAGCCGTCGTGCGTCCGGCGAATGCGTCCGAGGTCGCCGCGGTGGTGCGGCTATGCGCCGACGCCGGCGTGTCGCTGGTGCCGCAGGGGGGCAACACCTCCATGGTCGGTGGCGCAACGCCGGATGATACCGGATCGCAGATCGTTCTGTCCTTGTCCCGCCTGAACCGGGTGCGCGCCATCGACCCCGTGGACATGACCATGACGATCGAAGCCGGCGTGACCCTGAAGTCAGCACAACTCGCCGCCACCGAGGCCGGGTGCCTGCTGCCGCTGTCGATCTCGTCGGAAGGCTCGGCGCAGATCGGTGGCGTGCTGGCGACCAACGCCGGCGGCAACAACACGGTGCGCCATGGCAACGCCCGCGACCTGGTGCTGGGCCTGGAGGTCGTACTGCCGGACGGCGAGCTCTGGAACGGGCTGCGCCGGCTGCGCAAGGACAACACCG
>JAYTTA010000556.1:0-3145 GCA_043745345.1 Acetobacteraceae bacterium
CCGGGCTTTTCCGCACTCGTCATCACCCACTATCAGCGGCTGCTCGACCATATCGTGCCGGACCGGGTGCATGTACTGGCGGGCGGACGCATCCTGCGCTCCGGCGGGCCTGAGCTGGCGCTGGAGCTGGAGGCCAACGGCTATGCCGGCGTGGTGGCGCAGGCGGCATGAGCGCATCCATCGCATCGGCAAGGGCTCCGGCGATCGGCGGCTTTCTCGCGCGCTTCGAGGGTTTTCGCGCGCAACTGCCGGGTGATCCCGATCGGCGGGCGGAGGCGGCTGAGCTGTTCCGCGCCAACGGCCTGCCCGGGGGCGTGCCCGGGCGTCGTAGCGAAGCTTGGAAATACACCAGTCTGCGGCCGGTGGCGGAGGCATCCTTTCGGGAGCCGCTGACCGCGATCGCCGATTGCGCCGGCCTGCTGGCGCGCCTGCCACATGTTTTTTTCCCCCGGATTGTGTTTGTCGATGGCCGCTATCGTGGCGACCTGTCAGCGGATAGTTTTCCCGACGGCGTCTCCCTGTCGACTTTCGCCCGCTCGCCGGATTTTGGCGTCCTCGCACGGCCCGATCGTGAGAACATGGTGGCGCTGAACACCATGCTGGCAGAGGACGGCGCGCGGATATCGGTGACCGAGAACATGGATGGCGGCACGCTGATGCTGGTCAATCTGGCGACCGAGCAGCCGGGCCGCGCCACCGCCTTCCATCCCCGCCACAGCATCCGCCTGGCGCCCGGCGCCCGGCTGTCCATCCTTGAGGTGTCGGTCGGCGACGGCGTCTATCTGCACAACTCTGTCACCGAGATTCAGGTCGCCAACGATGCGCATCTGTCGCATGTCCGGTTGCAGGACGAGGCCCGCACGGCGTTCCATCTGTCCACCCTGTATGCAGACATCGCCGATGGCGCCACCTATGACAGCTTCGCGCTCAATCTCGGCGCGCGGCTAGCCCGCACCGAGATCCATGCGAGGCTGGCCGGCACTGGCGCCACGGTGCACCTGAATGGTGCGCAGCTGCTGACCGGCAGCCAACATGCCGACATCACCACCGTGGTGCGCCACGATGCGCCAGGCTGCGCCTCACGTCAGACCATCAAGAATGTCCTGTCGGGCCGGTCGCGCGGCGTGTTCCAGGGCAAGATCGAGGTCGATCGCATTGCGCAAAAGACTGACGGCTACCAAATGAGTCAGGCGCTACTTCTGTCGCCGGATGCCGAGATCGACTGCAAACCCGAGCTTGAGATCTTTGCCGACGATGTGAAATGCAGCCATGGCGCGACGGTCGGCGAACTCGACCGCGACCAACTTTTCTATCTCCGTGCCCGCGGCGTTCCGTTGCCGCAGGCGCGCGCCCTACTTGTCCGCGCCTTCCTGACCGAGGCGTTGGATTCCGTAAACCATGAAACCATCCGCGAGGCGCTCGAAGCCGCGGTATCGCGGTGGTGGGAGAGCGAACCGCTATGAACGACATGTCCCGGCATTTCGACATCGACGCCGTGCGCCGGCAGTTTCCAATCTTGGGCGAGAAGGTGCACGGCAAGGACCTCGTGTTCCTTGACAGTGCTGCGTCGGCCCAAAAGCCGCGCGCGGTGATCGACGCCATGGTCCACGCCATGGAAACCCAGTACGCTAACGTCCATCGTGGCCTGCACTGGATGAGCGAGCGCACCACCGACGCCTACGAGGCGGCTCGTGACGCGGTGCAGGGCCTGCTCAACGCCGCTGACCGGTCGGAGATCGTATTTACCGGCAACACCACGGCAGCGATCAACTTGCTGGCTCACAGCTACGGCCGCGGTATCCTCAAGCCGGGCCAGGCGGTGCTGATCTCGGCCATGGAGCACCACGCCAATATCGTGCCGTGGCAGATGTTGCGGGATGCGACCGGGATCGAGCTGCGTGTCGCCGACATCACCGACGCCGGTGAGCTCGACTTCGTCGACTTTGAGGCGAAGCTTGCCGATGGCCGCGTCGGGCTTGTCGCGATCACTCACATGTCGAACGTGCTTGGCACTTACACGCCGGCCGAGCGCATTGTCCGCACGGCACACGCCCATGGCGCCCGCGTCATGCTCGACGGTTCGCAGGCCGTGGTTCACCGTATCGTCGACGTGCAGGCGCTGGACTGCGACTTCTACGTCTTCACCGGCCACAAGCTGTACGGACCAACCGGCATCGGCGTGCTTTACGGCAAGCGCGAACTGCTTGACGCGATGCCGCCGTTCATGGGCGGCGGCGATATGATCGCCAGCGTCAGCTTCGAGCGCTCGACCTGGGCGCCGGTGCCACACAAGTTCGAGGCCGGCACGCCGGCAATTGTCGAGGGCATCGGCCTAAAGGCGGCGGTCGATTGGGTGCGCGGCATCGGCTTCGACGCCATCTCGGCGCATGAGGCGAGGCTGACCGAGCACGCCTTGGCCAGACTGGCGAACGTCGAAGGTGTTTCCGTCGTGGGACGCGCGCAGGACCGCGGCGGTGTGGTTTCCTTCACGCTCGACCAGGCGCATGCGCATGATGTCGCGACGTTGCTGGATCGCCAGGGGATTGCGGTTCGCGCCGGCCAGCATTGCGCCGAGCCGCTGATGCGGAGATTGGGTCTCGACAGCACCGCGCGCGCCAGTTTCGGGATCTATACGACAACTCAGGAGATCGATTACCTGGCCGACACGCTGATCCGTGTATCCGAGTTCTTCAAGTGATGTTCGACGATGTCCGCGACCTGTACCAGGACGTAATCCTGAAGCATGGCCGGCGGCCGGAGCATATGCGCCGGCTTGCCGACTTCGATGCCACCGCCAAGGGCGACAACCCGATGTGCGGCGACCGGGTTCAGGTCTGGGTCAAGTACGGTCGGGAGGATGTTGTTTCCGACGTTATTTCCGACGTTGGTTTCGAGGCTCGCGGCTGTGCTATCAGCATCGCCTCAGCTGACCTGATGACCGAGGCCGTGCGCGGTCTTGGTAAAGGCAAAATCGGAAAGTTGTTTGCCGATTTTGGCGACATGGTGCGCACCGGAACATGCGCGGATTGCGCGGATCTGGATCGGCTGAAACCGCTTTCGGGCGTACATGAATATCCATCGCGGGTGAAGTGCGCGACCTTGCCGTGGCACGCCCTGATAGCGGCATTGGACGAAAAGCAGGAGG
>JAYTTA010000557.1:0-11711 GCA_043745345.1 Acetobacteraceae bacterium
CGGCCTGCATGAGCTTCTGGCAAAACGCGCCGCGTAAACCCCGCAGCTGCTGGCGCCGCGCACCGGTGACAAGGGGCTGGAGGTCGCGGCCCATGTCGCCGACGGCGCCGCGATGAGGGGGGAGGCCCAGGCCGGCGTGCCACCGGTTCGCAGCCTGGCCGAGGTGGGCGCCTGACTTGAACGAGGCGCGCAAAAATGGCAAGCCGGTCGTCGGCGTCGACGACATGTCCGAAAACCTAATGCTGCTGAGGGCCGTCCTGGAGGCCAGCGGCTACATCTTCTTCAGCTACGACAGCGGCGTCCGATGCCTGGAGCTGCTGCCGCGAGCGCGCGCCAACCCCATCCTGCTCGAACATCCAGATGCCGGTCCTGGATGGCTTCGAGACCTGCCGGCGGCTGCGCTGGTGGCCCGATCTCGGTGCCATCCCGGTGGCCTTCCTGACCGCCAGCAAGAACGCCGAGGATCTGCGCGCCGGGCTCGATGCCGGCGGCAACGACTTCATCCTGAAGCCGTTCGACGTGACCCGGCTGCTGATCCGCATCGCCCACTGGTGCGCCGGGCGCGCCGTACCGCCGCCGATCCACGCGTTGGCTTGTATCTAATCGAGGATCACGGGGACCGGCCAGCCGAGCGAGCCCTCGGGGCCGGGGCGTTTGCGCAGCCACCAGGACCAGTCCTCAGGGATCAGCGAGAACGGATCGTTGTGCGCCAGCTCGCGCGCCGCCCAGACCGGCCAGTGCGGGTTGGACAGCGCCGGCCGGCCCAGGAATACAAGATCGATCAGCTCCTGGCGGATGACCCGGTCGGCGACCGCCGGCAGCCCAAGGTTCCAGCTGACGCCGACCGGGATGCCGACCTCGCGGCGGACACGGCTGCCGCGCTCGACCATGAATGCCACGTCGTCGAACGGCACGTCCTTCACGTCGTCGGTGTTCATGCCGAGACTGAGATCGGCGAAGTCAAGGCCGTGGTCCTTCAGCACCCCGACTGCCCAGACCGAGTCGTCGAACTGCACGCCGTTCTCGTTGAAGTCGTCCGAACCCAGCCGCATGGTCAACGGCAAGCGTTCCGGCCAGACGGCACGGACCGCGTCCAAGGCCTCGCGATGGAAGCGCAGCCGATTCTCCAGGCTGCCGCCGTATTCGTCGGTGCGGTGGTTGGCCAGCGGTGAGAAAAAGCTGGCGCCGAGATAGCCGTGCGCGAAATGCATCTCCAGCCATTCGAACCCGCTATCCAGTGCGCGCTGCGCGGCGCTTGCGTAGTCGCGGTGGATCTGGTGGATCTCCTCGACCGTCAGCGCCTGCACGGGGTAGGTGTAGCGCCCGCCATAGGGGATCGCCGAGGGCCCGCGCACCTGCCAGCCGTCGGGGTGGTCTGGCGGTAGCTGGGTCTTGCCCTGCCACGGCTTGAGCTCGCTGCCCTTCCGGCCGGTATGGCCGAGCTGGATGGCGGGCACCGAACCCATGTCCTTGATGATCGCGGTGACACGTGACAGGCCCTCGATCTGGGCGTCGTCGTAGATGCCGGCGCAGCCGGTGCCGGTGCGCCCGTCCGGCGTGATCGCCAGCTGCTCAGGGAACACCAGACCGAACCCGCCGGCGGCGCGCGAACCCATCAGCATGACGTGGAAGTCGTTCATCAGCCCGTCCACCGACCGATACATGGTCATCGGCGACATCGCGATGCGGTTGCGCAGGGTGACGCCCTTGAGCGTGTAGGGGCTGAAAAGGTCCGGCATCGCTAGCTTTCCGTCTGGTCTGGAGGGTATGACAACATAGGTCATGGAGTTGACGGTGCAAAACCGATCCGGCGCGTGGTTTCAGGCCACGCATCAGAGTTGCGGCTTGTCCGATCCAAGACCGCCCAGACAGGGCTACGGCCAGGATTTCAACAAGATAATAAAAAATGTTAGAAACTGAACTAGTTATATCTTTTATTTTTTTACTTCGAATATTCGATCCTTGACAACTCTGGCACAGAAGTCAGAACGTTCCGTCTATGGGATATAATCGGCTCTTTAATGGTTTTCGCCCGATGTCGTTCCGGGATATTGAGCAGGCCACAGCTTTCGGCGACCTTCGTATCGCCCATCGCGCGGACGATGGTGATGTCCGCGCGTCGCTGGACCGGATAGTGGCCGGACTTGACGGCAAGAACACCCGCATCCTCCGCGTGATAGCCCCGGACAACGGCGAATTGGGATTGGACAGGTTGATCATCCAGCTTGCCGACTATCCCATGTCGGCGACAGAGGAAGTGCCGACCGGCACCGACGTTGAGCGCGCGCATCTGCGCTTGACGCGGCTTGACGGCGCTTCGGCACAAGTGTTGCTGCTGATCGAGGGTGCCGATTACCTGCAATCAGCGGCGCTGCGCTATCTCCAACAGGTCTGCGCGGATACGCCGCAGCTGCGCCTCGGCCTGGTCTGGGCCGCCCCGCCCGACATGCTGTCGGATGCGGAATTCGCCCCCCTGAAGATCCGGCCGGTGACAGAACTTTGCTTCAAGGGATCGCAACCCACCGATTTCATGCCGGACGGCTTGCCGGTGAATTTGATATCAGCTGGGATGATACCAGTAGATATAGTATTATCTGCGTCGAGATTAGCTAGTACGGTGCTACCCGATACCATCGACGTTGAAGGGAAACCCGCCGATATGATGCCTGCCGATAAGGTGCCGGCCGATATTACGGTGTCCGATGCAACGTCCGCCGACACGTGGGAGCCGCCCAGGCCGCCCGCCTGGCTGATCGCCGGGGAGCTGCCGCCATCCGCTACCAGACCATCGCGTGCCGGCCGGATTTCCATAGCCCTCGTTGGCCTGGTCGCCATCGCCGGCATCGGCATCGGCATCTGGGTTCTGCGTGACCGAGGCATCGAAGTGGCAGCGGGGATGATGGCGGAAACTGACCGCGCGGTGACTCCGACGCCGGCCGAGCGCATTGCCGTGGCGGAAGCACCGAAAGCTTCGGAACCGAAGAAGGCGGAACCGAAGAAGGCGGACCGGGTTGCTGAAAGCCGCCTTGAGGCCACGCGGGTCGAGACGGCAGCTCCGAAGGCCGGACCCAAGCCTGTTGCGGTCGCCGATCCGCCGGCCGTTGCCTATATCGCAGCCGTGCCACAGACCCGACCGGCGCCGGTCGAAGCCGTCCGAGCCGAGGCAGCCGGACCACCGCCGATTGCTGCAGCGACGAAGACAGCGACCGAGAAAATAATACCCTTGGCGGCGGAAGCAACGCCCGCGGTTGTGGCAGACCCGCCCCGTCCCGCTCCTGCGATCCTGGCCGCTGCGATCCCTGCTCCCGCAATCTTCGCTCCCACGCTTCCGGCGCCTGTAATCGCCGTTCCCGCAGGTCCGCCTACAGACCCCGGCCAGGCGGAAATTAGCCGGGCCGATCGGCTTCTGGAGACCGGCGACGTCTCGGGCGCGCGTCGCTGGTACGAATATGCGGCTGCGAGGGGCTCGGCGATCGCCGCGACCTTGCTCGGTAGGACCTACGATCCGATCGTGCTGGCCAGGCTGCACCGCCCTGGCGGTGTGATCGGCGAGCCCGCCAAAGCGAGGCTGTGGTATGAAAAAGCCGTCGCCATGGGCGACCCGAACGCCACCGCTGCCCTCGCTTCACTTGATGCAGGACATTGAAATGAACATCCCCCGGCGTTCGACGTTGACGGCGCTGCTGGCTGGCGCCGCGTGGCCCCTTGCTGCCCGCCGTGCAGCCGCCGCGCCATTGCCCGCTGGCCCGTTGCAAGCTGGCTCGTTGCTAGCGGGGTCTTTGCAAGCGGGGCGCGCGCCGATCCCGATCGGGTTGATGACCGGCGAGATCGCCGGCACCTTCATCCAGGTCGGCAACGACGTCGCCGAGGTTTTGGACAGCCCGGACATGAGGATCCTGCCGATCATCGGCAAAGGCTCGCTGCAGAACTTGCTCGACCTCGTCGATGTGCCCGGCGTCGACCTGGCGTTCGCCGCGACCGACACGCTGACCTTTGCGGCCAAGCTACATCCCGATCTGCCGGGCCGCATCCAATACATCTGCAAGCTGTACGACAACGACGTCCATGTCCTGGCCGGACCTGACATCACCCGCATCGAGGACCTGCACGACAAGCCAGTGAACATCGATGTGGTCGGCAGCGGCACCGCCGTCACCTCGACCGTAATGTTCCAGGCGCTCGGCATTCCCGCGAGGTTCGTCAACAACCCGCCGACCAAGGGATTGGAGATGCTCAAGGCGGGTGAAATCGCCGCCATCACCTATGCGATCGGCAAGCCAGGCCGGCTGTTCACCCAATCGCTGCCGCCTGGGCTGCATCTGCTGCCGGTGCCGCTTAACGCCGAGCTGGCAAAATCCTACCTGCCGGGGAGCTTCACCCACGAGGACTATCCCGGACTGGTACCGGCTGGCCAAAGCGTCGACACCATCGCCGTCGGGGTGGCGCTGGCCTGTTTTGGCTGGCCATCGACCACCGCCCGCTACCGCAACCTGACCCGGTTCGCCGAACTGTTCTTCGCCAAATTTCCGGAGCTGCTAAAGCCGCCCCACCATGCGAAGTGGAAGGACGTCAACCTTGCCTCTCAGGTGCCGGGCTGGCGGCGGTTTCCGCCGGTCGAGAGCCTGCTGGCGGCCGGGCAATCAGCGCAGGCGTTCGAGCAGTTCCTCGACACCAGCCACAAGGAGCTGACGCCGGCGCAGAAGCAGACCATGATCGAGGAGTTCCGCCGGACCGTTGCCCGGTGATTTCCGGCAAACACCATTGCTGAAAGGTCCCCCCCCCCCGGGCGGGGGAGGAACTGCGGCGACAGACTGTTCGTTAGGCAGTTTGCTGAAAATTCGGGAGCCGGACATCGTGAACGAGACTGTAATCCCCGGCGGCGCGGCACCGGCTTTGGCCGCCCACAGCAAGGACGCCGCGACGCCAGGGCAGACGCCCACCTTCGGCATGACCGGCAACAACGATGGCAGCCACTCTGACGAGGCCAGTTCGGACACTGCTAAAGCTGACATTGAGGCAACAAAGTCTGCGGTGCAGGACGTTGCCGCCATCGCCCGTGACACGATAATGGATGGGGCCAGCGGAGCCGCCGACCACGCTGCCGAGTTCATCCGCGCCCAGCCCCTGATCGCGCTGTCGGTCACCGGGGCGATTTGCTTCGCATTTGGCGTGCTGCTCGGCCGTCGCTGACCCTCGCTTCAGGTAGCCGGCGGTTCAGGCCAGCAGGCGGAAGCCTATCGACAGCACGCCGACCAGAACAAGCTCGCGTCCCAAATTCCGTCCACGTTAGACGAGCCTTGCGCCATGAATGTCTGCGCGAGGTAGCGGAACGCCAACCACGCCGACAGCTGGCCGGCGCCAACCAGGGCTGCATTTCGAACGACCGAGATCTGGGTAGCCATCCAGAGATTGGTGCCGTTCTAGGTACTGGCCGCCGTATGGCGGAGATCAAGGTCGTCGCCATGGCAAGCCCAAGATGGATGGGAGCCAGCATGCTTCCCGCGCCATGTGCGATCGCGACAGCAAACGACCACAACCCCAACTTGTTCGGCCGGTTACGCGACAAGACGTCAGCATTCGCCGTCACCTGCGCGCCCGGCACACCTTCAGAATAGGACTGGTAACGCGAGCAAGTCGGGCCTGGAGAAATCCGGGCTGAACCGCAACGTACGGGCGAATTCTTCCGGCGGAGTTTCCGTCGCCAGCCCGGGCAAGGCGTGAAAGGTCGGATCGGGCCTTATGTTCGTTGGAACGCCTCCCTGATTGTCGGAGCGGGGCCAGCCTACCATGTCAGAAGACCGGATTACGGCGTCAATGCCATGCCAGGTTTCGGCTGCTGTTCGCGTTTGCCCGTGAGTTAGCCGAAGTCCTGACAGAACTGCCGCCGTGATCGAATGACCGGCCCAACCCGGAGTTGGCGATGACCGAGAAGCCGAATTTCGTGATGATCCCCGATGAGAAGGCGCCCGTGCCGGCCCAAATCGGTGGCACCCAGACCAGTGGCGCCCAGGCCGGTGGCACCTTGGCGCGGCTGCTGTCGCGGGCCGGCACCGCCATCGCCGCGATCGCAAACGCGCTGCCGGCAATGCCCGGTCACGCGGAGCCGCCGGCGGAAACCGGCACCCCCACCCGGCCACGGCTATTGTTCGCGGTTGATGCGACAGCCTCGCGTGAGCCCGCCTGGGCGGCGGCCCGTCAGGTGACCGACGCGCTGGTGCAGGCGCTGCCGGGCGAGCTCGATGTCGCGCTGGCAGTTCATGGCGGCTCACGCGTGCATACTTTTTCGACCTTCACCAACGATGCCAGAACCCTGCGCGACCGTACCGCCGGCATAAGCTGCGAGGCCGGGCTGACCCGGCTGTTGCCGATCCTGTCGGCCAGCCTGAAGCAGCCGGCGCTAAGGGTGGTGGTCTATATCGGCGACGTGTTCGAGGAGAGCATCGGCGAGGGACGACGGCTGGCCGACGCCATGGCCGCCAAGGGCATCAAGCTGATCGTGCTGCACGACACCGCCGATCCGTCTGCCCGCCGCGATGCCGAGCTGTTCTGGGATCTGGCCAAGCGCACCGGCGGTTGCGTGCTGGGGTTCGACGCCGGCGCCTCGCAGCGCCTACGCGAACTGCTGGCGGCGGTTGCGGTCTACGCGGTCGGCGGCGAGACGCTGCTGGAAGCGCGGCGGCGCGAGCTACCGGGCGCGGTGGCGCTGCTCGAACATCTTAATAAACGACGTCCGTGACCCGCCCGGTCGCCATCTCGTCATGGTTGCGGTATTGCGCAACGAACTGACCGGGAAACCAGCTGCGATGAACGAAGCAACAGGCCCTCTCAAGGGCGTCCGCGTTCTCGACCTCACCGCCGTCGTGCTCGGCCCATTCGCAACGCAGACGCTTGGCGACTGGGGCGCCGAGGTGATTAAAGTCGAGGGCATCGACGGCGACCTCGCCCGCAACTCCGGCCTGTTTCGTCATCGCGGCATGGCGTCGGTGTTCCTGCAGATTAACCGCAACAAACGCTCGATCGCGCTCGACCTGAAATCAGATGCCGGCAAGGACGTGCTGGGCCGGCTGGTAGCCGATGCCGACGTGCTGGTCAGCAACGTCCGCCCGGCCGGCATGGCGCGGCTCGGCTTCGGCTATGACGCCTGCCGGGCGATCAACCCGCGGCTGATCTACGCGGTGGCGACCGGCTTCGGCCAGGACGGGCCATGGCGCGCCCGGCCGGCATTCGACGAGATCATCCAGGCCGCCAGCGGCTTCGCCTCCGCCATGGGATCGGACGACGAACCGCAATTCGTGCCCAGCCTGGCGGCCGACAAGCTGACCGGCATGGCTATGGTATCGGCGGTCTGCGCAGCACTTTACCACCGTGAGCGCACCGGCGAGGGCCAGCTGGTGGAAGTGCCGATGATGGAAACGCTGGTCGCCTTCAACAGCGTCGAGATGATGGGCGGCATGAGTTTCGAGCCCAGCCTGGGCGAGCCCGGGTACAAGCGCATGCGCCACCGCAAGCCGGCCAGGACGCGCGACGGCTGGCTCACCATGCTGCCCTACTCAGCGGCCAACTGGTGCGCTTTCTTCGAGGCGGTTGGCCGGCCCGAGCTGATCGAAGCGCTGGGTGTCAACGATCCGGTGCAGCGCAACCAGAACATCGATCAGGTCTATGAGGTAATGCGCGAGATCGCGGTCACCCGGACCAGCGCCGAATGGGAGGAACTGCTGCTGCACATCGACGTGCCGCACACCGCCTTCACCCGGATGGCCGAGGTCGCCGAGCAGCCGCACCTGAAGGCGGTCGGCATGTTCCCGGTGATGCACCATCCGACTGAGGGCGCCATCCGCGTCGCCAAGCCGCCGACTTCATTCGCGGGCACCCCGGCCAGCATCCGCCGGCACGTGCCGGCGCTGGGCGAGCATACGTCGGAGATCCTTCGCGAGTTGGGCTACGGCGATGACGAGATCGCCGGGATGGCAGAAGCGAAATCGATAAAGCAGGCTTGAGGAGCGCGCGTCGATCATGGCTGGCACACCTAAGCCGCCGACCATCTGGCACTGATGAACCACCTCGGCTTCAAGAAATTCCATGTTCCCGGCCGCTGTATTGGCGGCAGCTTCTGCCTGAAGGCCATACAGGCAGCGCCCGACAGGGTCGCCTCGGCCGTGTTGCAGAACCCAATCGGCCGGCATCCCGACCACCCGAACTATTTTTCCGACAGCCATGCCGAGTGGAGCCGCGACTACCGCGCCGCCCGGCCGGAGCTCGACGCCGAGGGGCTGGCCCGCTTCGGACGCAACACGTGGAAACACGACTTCGTCTTCGGCGTCGATCGGGGCTTCGTCAGGGCATGCCCGGTGCCAACCTTCCTACTGCCCGGCACCGACATCCCGCACCCGGCCGCGACCAGCGCAGAACTCGTGGTATTCTTACCAGGTGTCGAGGTGCTGGCCGGCTGGCGTATACCCAAACATCTGGCCGAGCAAGAAGCCCATGTCGTGGCGTTCCTGAGCCGGCACACGCCGCGGCTCTGAGCCGGATGGCTGCCGGTGCCACGATCCTCGCGGCGTTTGTCCTCCTCGCCATGCTGGCCGCCTGCGCCGGCGTGACCGAGCCGGTCCCCGTCTCGACCTATGACGGCGTCTATGCCGGGAGCCGCCGCTCGAACGAACCGGCCGCCTGCGGGATCGATGGGGCGGCAGGGAAAACCTCCGCCTCTGTCAACAGGGGACAGCTCATCGTCGAGCTGTTCAACGCGCGCACCCGGATGCTCGGAACGGTCGGCGAGTACGGAACTTTTCGTGCATCAGGCTTCTGGCCCGCACCACACAGCTTTGCCGCCATCACAATCCTGAAAGGTTAGATCACCGGCACCACGCTGACCGGCACCGCCAGCAACTTCCGTTGCGCGACGGAGATCAGCTTGACGAGGCTGAGTTGGCCTAGGAAGCCGGTGCCGCCGAGCCATCAGTGACGCGATCCGCTAACGCGCCAGCCGGCCCTCGGATCGGCCGGTCAATGCCCACCCGGTCGCAGATGGCGCAGACCTCGGCGACGCGCCAGGTGCGGTAGTTTGAAACTTCGAAGTAACGAAGTTTACCGTGGCGGATTAGGTCGTCTAAGGCGCGCGCAGTTTCCTCCAGCCGCGTCGCGTAGTCCTCCTTGTGCAAGTAGAGGATGTCGATGGTATCGACGCCCAACTCGCATGCAGCCAGATTGACGGCACCGCTTGGGCATCCCACCGTCGCAGAAGAAATGGGGGATCGTCATGAAGGCGTTGTTGAGCAGAATGGCCGGCGGCCCTGAAAATCTGGTCGTCGGCGAGTTGCCGGACCCGGCGCCCGGAGCCGAGGAGATCGTCATCGCGGTCAGGGCGTGCGGGGTCAACTTCCCCGACACGCTCATCCTTGAGGACCAGTATCAGTACCGACCAACGCGCCCGTTCTCGCCCGGCGGCGAGGTCGCCGGCACCGTGACGGCGCTCGGTTCGAACGTCGCTGGAATGCACGTCGGCGATCGCGTCATGGGCTGGTGTGCCTGGGGCGGCATGGCAGAGAAGGTCGCGGTGGCGGCGACCCGATGCGTGAAGATGCCCGACGCGATGCCGTTCGACGAGGGCGCCGCCTTCATCATGACCTATGGCACCTCCCACTACGCGCTGGCGCACCGTGGGCAGCTGGCGGCAGGGGAAACGCTGCTCATCCTGGGTGCCGCAGGGGGCGCTGGCCTCGCCGCGGTCGAGCTTGGCCGCGCGATGGGCGCGCATGTCGTGGCGGCCGTGTCGTCCGACGAGAAGCTGGCCTTCGCGACCCGTCATGGTGCAGAGCAAGGCGTGGTCTATCCGCGCGGTCCATTCGAGAAAGCGGCGCTGAGAGACCTTTCGGCTTTGTTCAAGCAGGCCTGCCCAGCGACCGGTGCCGACGTGATCTACGATGCGGTCGGCGGCGACTATGCGGAGGCCGCGTTGCGCGCCATCGCCTGGGGCGGCCGGTTTCTGGTGGTTGGCTTCCCTGCCGGAGTGCCGCGGCTGTCGCTGAACCTGGCATTGCTCAAATCATGCCAAATCATCGGTGTGTTCTGGGGTGCCTGGATCGACCGCGATCCGGCCGGGTTCCAGGCCAGTGCGCAGGAGTTGCTGGGGTTCTACAGTCGCGGCGCGATCCGGCCGGTGATCTCACGACGCTTCGTGCTGGAAAACGGGGGCGACGCAATCGCGGCACTCACCGCACGTACGGCCATGGGAAAGTTGGTGGTTATGCTTGAATAGTGAACCGGTGGGTTGACAGCGTCGCTGGTCCTGTTGGCAAGTCCGTTGCGTATTGAGGGAGTCAATCGACATGGGTAAACTCGACGGCCAGGTCGCGATCGTCACCGGCGCCGCGCGCGGGCTCGGCCGCGCCTATGCCCGCAGGCTTGCGTCACTCGGCGCCAAGATCGTGGTGTCCGATCTCGATCTGAAATCCTTCGAGGAGTTCGAGGCCGAGCGCATCGCCATGACCGGCGACAGCACGGTGGCCGAGATCAAGGCCGATGGCGGTAGCGCCATGGGCATCGAGCTCGACGTGGCCGACCGGGATGCGGTCGAAGCGATGGTCGCACGGGTGGTCAAGGACTGGGGACGGATCGACATCCTGGTCGCCAACGCCGGCGGCGGCCGCGGTCGGCCGATCGACACCAAAGCCAGCACGCTCGATCCGGCCCTCCTGCAGCTGGTGGTGGGCATGAATTTGTACGGCACGATTTACTGCTGCAACGCCGTGGCACCGATCATGAAGCAACAGAGGTATGGTAAAATCGTCACCGTGAGTTCGGTCGCCGGCATCAGCCCCTCTATCGATGGGGGCTACGCACATTACGGCGCAGCCAAGGCGGCAATCGCCCACTATACGCGGTACCTTGCCCAGGACTTGGGGCCGCACGGCATCACTGCCAACTGCATCGCCCCGGGCACCATCGCGACCGGCCGCATCATGCAGAGCGTCATCCCGGGCAGCTCGCGGGCTAACGCCGATCCGGCGGCGCGTGTGGCATTGCGGCGTGTTGGAACGGTCGAGGACTGCGCCCGAGTGGTTGAGTTCCTAACCACTGATCTTTCCGATTATGTGACCGGCACACTGATCCCCATCGATGGCGGACTAGTGCGTTAGACGGAACCGAGCTGCTTGTTCTCACCGCGCAGATCAATCAGTTCAAACATTGTCGCCACCGTTCCACTTACCATCAAACGCGAGAAACCCCGACATTTCTACCGAGGCTTTAAGTTTGCAGGTAAAGATGGTTGCGGGGATTGGATTTGAACCTATGACCTTCAGGTTATGAGCCTGTGGCCCGCACAAAATGTAACCATCTGTTTATATGTTATTTGTGCTTAATTCAGCGTAACCTGTTGATCTGACTACACCTCTTCAACGAACTACCAAGGCATTGGTTGACAGTAAACGACGTTACACGTCACAAGCGCTCGGACATGGTCCGGACATGAAGACCCGATAGGATAACCCTTCAACTTAGGGTGGACTGGAGGCGAGCATGCCAAAGCGGGCAACGGAGCGACTAACCGATAGAGCAGTTCGATTGCTGCCCCTGCCCTGCAAGAGCGCCGCGATTACCTATGACGCCGACATGCCCGGGTTTGGCGAACGTGTCACCGCAAACGGCGCACGGGCATTCGTTCTCAACTATTCGATCGCTGGCCATGAACGGCGTATGACCATCGGGCA
>JAYTTA010000558.1:0-11708 GCA_043745345.1 Acetobacteraceae bacterium
GCCCATAGGGAGACTGAATTATGATCGAGACAACGCAAGACATCATCACCCGTGCCGGCGCCATGGAGACGTTCGTGTGCCGGCCTGAACGTGGCGGGCCTTATCCGGCAGTGCTGCTGATGATGGACGCGCCGGGCATTCGCGAGGAACTTCGTGACATGGCGCGGCGGCTGGCCAGCGTCGGCTACTGCGTGCTGTTGCCGAACCTTTACTATCGCGCCGGACGCGACACGATGTATGGGCCGGACGTGCTGGAGACAGGGCCGGAACGAGACCGCATGCGCGCAGTTCGCACCAGGATGACCATCCCGCCCGTGATGGAGGATGTTTTCGATGTGCTCGGCTGGCTGGACAAGGCGGGCATTTCGAAACCGGGGCCGATTGGGTGCCATGGCTATTGCATGAGTGGGCCGTACGCGTTGGCCGCGGCTGCAAGGTATCGGGATCGGGTTGCGGCGGCAGCTTCGTTCTATGGCACCTGGCTGGTCAGCGATGCCGAGGAAAGCCCGCATCTTTCATTGGCTCGGGCACGAGGCGAACTTTACATCGCCTGCGCCGAGCACGACGAACTGGCGCCATTGCCGATGGTGGGGACGTTGCGCGGCCTGTTCGAAGCGTCGGGCGCGGCCGGGGAGCTGGAGATGTATCCCGGCGTGCACCACGGCTTCGCGTTCCCTGCCCGCTGGTGCTACGACCAGCCAGCCGCGGAGCGTCATTGGGAACGATTGATCAGCCTATACCGGCGAACCCTGGGTTAGGCGCACCGGGGCGCTACCCCGGCGGGGTTTGGGGCGGAGCAGGCAAAGGCTCCGACTGGCCTGCTTGGGCTAGTTGGAATGCCTGCGGAGGGAGCTCCCCATCCTTGCCTATACTTTCACCATCGGACACCCGCCCTCGCTCATAGGCCGGAACCCGTCATCGCCGGACAGCGTGGCGATGACCTTGAGCAGATCCCATTCTTGCTTGCTTTCGGCCGGTGTCTTGACCTCCATCAGATAGACCGGGTGGATCCCACGGCCGTCCTCGCGGATCACGCCGGGGCCGAAGCAGTCGTCGTCGGTCGGCATCGACTTCATCTTGGCGACGGCGGCGCGGCCGTCGGCCTTGATGGCGGCGGCGCCGATCGAGGCGGCGGCCTTGAGGTAATGGGTGACGGAGCCGTAATTGCCGGCCTGGGTCATGTTGGGCACGATCTTCGGGGTTTTCGGTCCGATGCGCTTCTGGAAGGCGCGGGTGCGATCGTTGAGGTCCCAGTAGTAGGAGGTGGCGAAGACTAGGCCCTGCGCCATGGGGAGGCCGAGCGCGTGCACGGTGGTGCTCTGGAGCAATAGCGGCACGATCTTCATCGACTTGCCGATGCCGAATTCCTGTGCCTGCTTGATACAGTTGATAGTGTCGCCGCCGGCGTTGCAGAGGCCGAGCACCTTGGCGCCGGAGGCCTGGGCGCTGATCAGCAGCGAGGAGAAATCGGTGGTTTCGGGAAACGGGTAGGGCGTGCTGCCGATGACCTTGCCGCCGGCGGCGATGACGATCTTGCTGATGTCGCGCTGCATCTGCTGGCCGAAGGCGTAGTCGGCGACCGCAAGGAACCAGGTGTCGCCGCCGGATTTGACCATCGCCTGACCAGGCGCCTTGGCCAGCATGTAGGAATCGTAGGTCCAGTGGATTGTGTTGGGGCTGCACTGGGTGCCGGTGAGCTCGCTGGTGCCGCCGCCGGAGTTCAGCATCACCTTGTTCTTCTCGCGGCAGATGGTGGCGACGGCAAGGGCGACCGAGGAGGTTGGCACATCGACGATGGCATCGACGCCGTCGCGGTCGATCCACTGGCGGGTGATGCTGGCGCCGATGTCTGCCTTGTTCTGGTGGTCGGCGCTGATGACCTCGACCTTGAGGCCGTTGGCGGAGGCGAATTCCTCGACCGCCTGGATGGCGCAGAGCAGGCCGGTGGGTCCGCCGTCGTCGCGGTAGAGACCGGACATGTCGTTGAGCACGCCGAGCTTTATGACCGGGGTTGCGGACTGGGCGTGTGCGGCGAGGCTGGGGAGGGTGGTTGCGGCGGCGGTGCCGATGAGGGCGCGGCGCGAGATGGGCATGGTCTACTCCGGGTTTTTCGCCTGCCAGTAGGCGAGAGTTTTCGGCGTGTCCAGTGCCGTAGGATGGCTTGCGGAGGAAGTGAACAGCGGGCATCCATCGATGGCTGTCGGCAGAGAGGGACGGAAAATGAATTTGGCGCCGTTGGATACTGCCGTGCTGCCCGTCGGGATCCGGTCGCGGTTCGTGGATGGGATCAACGGGCTGCGGATGCATGTGCTGGAGGCGGGGTTCGAAACGCCGGGGCGGCCCTGCGTGCTGCTGCTGCACGGATTTCCGGAGCTGGCCTATAGCTGGCGGAAGGTCATGGGGCCGCTGGCGGCGGCGGGTTACCACGTGATCGCGCCGGACCAGCGCGGTTACGGGCGCACCACAGGGTGGGACGCGGAGTATGACGGCGATCTGCGGTCATTCCGATTTCTTAACCTTGTCCGTGACATGGTGGCGCTGGTTTCGGCGTTGGGCTACCGGTCTGTGGCGGGGGTTGTCGGGCATGATTTCGGCTCGCCGGTGGCGGCCTACTGCGTGCTGGCGCGGCCGGATGTTTTCCAGTCGGTAGCGTTCATGAGCGCGCCGTTCGGCGGGCCGCCGTCGTTGCCGTCGAGCGCGGCGGTGGTGGATATCCATGCGGCGCTGGCGGCGTTGGAGAGGCCGCGGAAGCATTATCACTGGTATTACGGCACGCGTGGCGCCAACAAGAACATGTGGCATGCGGCCCAGGGAGTTTCGGCGTTCCTTCGTGCCTACTACCACCAGAAAAGCGCTGACTGGCCCGGCAACCAGCCGTTCAGCCTGACATCCTGGACGGCAGAGGAACTCGCCAAGATGCCGACCTACTACATCATGGATCTGGATGCCGGAATGGCAGAAACGGTGGCGGCCGAGATACCCACCGTCGCCAGCGCCTGGCTGACGGACGCGGAACTCATGGTCTATGCCGGCGAGTATGGCCGCATTGGGTTCCAGGGCGGACTGCAATGGTATCGCTGCCGCACCAATGCCGAGATCGCCGGCGAGCTGGAGGTTTTTGCGGGTGCGACGATCGATGTCGCTTCATGCTTCATCGCCGGCAGCAGCGACTGGGGGGTGCGCCAGACGCCGGGCGCGTTCGAGAAGATGCAGCGTACTGTCTGTACCGAAATGGTCGGCTGCCATCTGCTGGAGGGCGCTGGGCATTGGGTTCAGCAGGAGCAGCCCGAAGCGGTGAGCCGGCTGCTGGTGGATTTCCTGAGCCGAGCATGACGTCGAAAATCAGTTGTTTCGTTGTATCCTACAACCGCGAAAACCTGATTGCGTTATGCCTGCGCGCGGCGCGGTTCGCCGACCAGTTGCTTGTCATCGACAAATCCTCGACCGATGGCACCGCGGAGGTGGCGCGAAGCCTGGCCGACCAGGTGATCGTGGTGCCGTGGTCGCCGACGGTCGAGGGGACGCGGGCGCTGGCCCTGTCGCATTGCGTGCATGACTGGATCCTCTACCTCGATGACGACGAGATGCTGAGTCCGGAGGCGATCCGGTTTCTTGGCGACCGGGAATTCGATGCCGGTCGCGATGTTTTCTACCTGCCGCTGAAGCATCATATCCTCGGCCGATTCGATGCCGGCGCCTATTACTGGCCGGAGCACCATCCGCGGTTTTTCCGTCGTGGTGCCATCGAGTTCGGGGCGACGGTGCATGGCGGCGTTTCGATCGTGTCCGAAAACACCGTGCGGATTTCGCCCGATACCGGCATCTGCATCGAGCATCTGTCGAATGCCGACACGGCAGGCTGGATCGAGAAGACCAACCGCTACACGGCCAACCCGGACCGAGTGCGGGCGCCGTCGGAACCGGCTGATCTTGCGGCCTACGCCCATGCCCGGATCGATCACTGGATGGGTCGGACAACCGGTGCGGGAGACTATCCGGCGGTCGCGGCGGTGCTGCGCGCGGTCTACGACATCGTCGATCGGATCAAGGACTGGGAGGACCGCAACGGTCCCTCCGGCGCCTCCCGATTGGCGGCAAGCGCCGAGGCGATGCACCGGGCGCTGGACGCGTTGCCTAACGCTTGCCAACCGACCAGAACATCAGCCAACGCGCGGGGAACGCCCACACCACCCCGGCAGCGATGAAGAACAACAGCTGGATCAGCCAGTGCGCCTCCGTCACGCGGTCGGCCAGCACGATCACCCCGCCGACATAGGCGAAGAAGCCGGCGAAGCCGATCAGGGTCGCGAACAGGATGCGCAAGCGCGTGTCTCCACGGGTTAGCTGGACGAGGCGGCGGGCGTGTATACCCTGTCGCCATAAGACAAAGAGGAAAGCGTCGGGATGGCTGTCAACAACAAGCGTGTATTTTATGTCAAATACCTGGCCTCGCCGGTGTTTTCCGAGATCCTGGGGCGGCGGCCGGATGTGCAGCTGAGCAAGCTCGAGAACGACAGCTCGGACAGCGACATCGAGCCGATGCTGGCGGCGGCGCATGCCTACCAGATCGGTGCGGCGCGTGACGAGATCTTGCCCAAGTTCTATGCGACCGCCGAACTGCTGGCGCGGGCACCGAATCTGTTGGCGGTGTCGTCGAACGGATCGGGCTTCGACACCATCGACCTGGCCGATTGCACGGCGGCGGGGGTGCTGGCGGTCAACCAGGCCGGCGGCAATGCTGAGGCTGTCGCCGAGCATGTTCTGGGTTTCATGCTGGCGCTGACCAAGCGCATCGGGGAGACCGACCGATACATGCGCGCGGAGTCGAACATCCCGCGGAATGACTACAAGGGCCACGACTTGGTCGGCCGCACCGTCGGCATCGTCGGCCTGGGCCATGTCGGATCGCGCGTGGCGGAGCTTTGCCGCGGGCTGTTCAGGATGCGGGTGCTGGCCTGCGATCCGAACCTGACCGCGGCGCAGGTTGGCGCCAAGGGTGCTGTGAAGGTCGAGCTTCCCGAGCTGCTGGGTGCCGCCGATTACGTCTCGATCAACTGCCCGCTGATCGCCTCGACCAGGGGCATGATCGGCGCGGCGCAGTATGCGCTGATGAAGCGGGAAGCCTATTTCATCACCACGGCGCGCGGCTTCATCCATGACGAGGCGGCGCTGGCCGACGCGCTGCGGGAGGGCCGCATCGCCGGCGCCGGATTGGATGTGTGGGAGAAGGAGCCGCCGCCGCACGACCATCCGCTGATGGCGTTTTCCAATGTGCTGGTCAGCCCGCACACCGCCGGCGTCACTTTCGAATCGCGCGAGAATATCGCGACGATCGCCGCCGAGCAGATGCTGGACATCCTGGACGGCAAGCGCCCGCCAAGGATTTTAAATCCGGAGGTCTGGCCGGCCTATTGCGCGCGGTTCGAGCGGATCATGGGCTTCCGGCCGGCAGGATGACGCGGGTCCGCTCGGCGGCGTGGCGAAGTAACGCCGCCGAGCGATAGACGCCGTGGACCATCTTGGAATAGGGCAGCACCAGGAACAACGCCAGGATCACGCCAAGATGGATCGCCAGTAAAACGCCCATGCCGCCGGTTGCGCGCCAGGCCAGCAGCGCCAGGCCGGTGGCGGCGGCGGCGGCCAGCAGCACCAGCAGCGCCACATCCATGCCGAGCAGGTTTCTCGACGACGGCCCTGGATCGGCGCTGAACTTCATGGCGAACAGGCCGGTGGTACCAACCAGCAGCCCGACGCCGCCGACCGCGCCGAGCACGACGGGCAGGCTGAGCAGCGGGTAGGGCGCCTGCCAGCCGAGGAAGTGGTGATAGACCGTGGCGGTCGAGGTCGAGACGAAACAGAGGACAAAACCGTAGAACATCGCGTGGTGCAGGTAGCGTCGGGTCATCGAGAAGCGCTCGTCGTTGTCGTTGCAGCCGTGGCCGCCACCGCCGAGATATTTCAGCGTCAGCACATCCCACAGCGCCTCGCCGACGGCACGGGCGGGGACCTTGCTGCTGCCGGCGTCGAGCCAGAAGTTGCGCGCACCCATGAACAGCGCGAGCAGCGAGAAGCCGAAGGTCAGCGTGCCGGTCCAGACCATCGCCTGGTAGGGGATCACGGCGTAGAACGCGCCGGGCTGGACGGGCCACGTGGTGAACATCTGGGTCGAGCGCAGCAGGATCGACAGGAACAGGACCAGGGCGATGCCGGCGGCCAGCGCCAGCGAAACCACCAGGCCGTTGCGTTGGAAGAGTTTGGCAAGCGGCTGCGGCCAGGCGTAGGCCTCATAGGTTTCGGCGCGGACGATGGCCATGGCGCGGGGCACGTTGACGCCGAATTCGTGCGGCGGCGCATACTGGCAGGCGTAGTAGCAGCCCTGGCAGCCATGGCAGAGGTTGGCGAGGTAGCTCAGGTCGGCGGCGGCGAAATCCCGGCGCAATTCCATCGCGGGAAACACCGCGCAATAGCCTTCGCAATAACGGCAGCCGTTGCAGATCTCCATGAACCGGCGGGCATCCGCGACCGCCTCAGTTTCGTGCATTCTTCGCCGCTTCCTGTCCCGCGATGCGGCCGAATACCGTGCCGATCGTCATGCCGAACCCGGCCAGATAGCCGCGTCCCAAGATGTTGCCGGCCATGATCTCGCCCGAGGCGAACAGGTTGCCGGCCGGCCTGCCGTCGTCCATCAGCACCTGTGCGCGCTCGTTCACGCGCACGCCGAGATAGGTGAAGGTGATGCCCGGGCGTAAGGGATAGCCGAAGAAGGGGCCAGTTTCTATTTTCCGTGCCCAATGAGTTTTCGGCGGCGTTATTCCGTCGGTTGCGCAATCATCCAGCTTCCCGGGGTTGAATGTTCCCTCGTGCACCGCTGCATTGTATCGCGCGACTGTGGTTTCGAGCTTTCCAGGGTCCAGGCCAAGCGCCGTGGCAAGTTCCGAAATCGTCTCGCCGCGATAGGCGGGATAGATCGAAGGCATGAACATCGGCACGCATTTCTGGTCGAAGATCGAATAGGCGATCTGGTCCGGCTGCTGAGCAATCAGCCTGCCCCAGATCGCATAGCGCTTGGGCCAGAAATCCTCGCCCTCGTCGTAGAACCGGTCGCCGTCGCGGTTGACCACGATGCTGAACGGCACGCTGTCTAGCCGGGTTGCGATGCCGCCGTCGAATTTCGGCGCCCGTGCATCCAGTGCCACGGCGTGGAACTGGGTCGGATCCCCGACGCTCGCCACCCCCTGACCAAGCAGGCTTTTCAGCACTATGCCGCGGGCATAGGGCGTGCCGCGGATGACGAAGTTGTCGACCGCGTCGCCCCAGTACTGCCGCATCCAGTCGAGGTTGCCCTGGAAGCCGCCCGAAGCCACGACCACGCACCGGGCGCGCACGGTTTCCGGATAGCCGCGATAGCGGATCTCGGCAGACCGGACAAAACCGTCCTCCATGTGCAGCGCCATCACCTCGGTGTCATACAGCACCTGCACGCCAAGACGCTCGGCGGTGACGTAGTAGGCGTTGACCAGCGCCTTACCGCCGCCGAGAAAGAAAGCATTGGTGCGCGACAGGCTGAGCGTGCCGGTGAGCGACGGCTGGAAGCGCACACCCGACTGCACCATCCACTTGGTGACGCCGGAGGAGGCGCGGATGGTCATCCTGGCCAGCGCCTCGTCGGTGTTGCCGCCGGTGACGCGCTTCAGATCGTCCCAGTATTCTTCCTCAAGGTAAGCATCGGTCAGCACGTCGGTCGGCTTCTCGTGCATCGAGCGAAAGTTGCGGGTGTGACGGCTGTTGCCGCCCCGGAACGATTTCGGCGCATGTTCGAGGAGTAGGACACTGGCGCCCTTCTGGCGGGCTGTAATGGCGGCACAAAGCGCGGCATTACCGCCGCCAACCACAAGCACGTCCCAGTTCCGGCTCAGATCGATCATTTACATGGATATACGAATGCCGATCGGGCCGCGCAACCGATCGCGGATCAGGCGTCGACCGTTCTCGACGGCGACGACTGCTTCCAGCTCCATAGGCCAAGAAGCCGGAAGATCACCATCACGCCAACCACGGCGAGCCCGGCGACACCCACCCACTCGGCGGTGCTGAGACCGTATTCGATATCGAGGTTGGCGTTGAGGATGCGCCATGGATTAAGCCGGGTGGCAAGGCCATACCAGGCAAATTCAAGCCACGCGGTCAACATCGCGGTAGCGGGTGCCAGCGCCAGGACCGCCCATGGATTGGCGCGCAGCTTCCTTGGCAGCAACCGCCAGCCGATCAGCCACAGGAAGACGCCGGCCGCGAACAACGCGGTGGAGACGCCGGCCTTCGACTGCAGGAAATGGTGCCAGAGCGCCAGCACGCCGATCGGGTAGATCAGCCAGTGTAGCTGCTTCCATCGGCGCCCTAACCGGCGGACCCAGGCATCGGTCGAGGTGGCGGCGAGCGCCAACAGGCCGAGCAACGCTACGAAGCCGATGGTCAGGTAGAACCGCGAGGCGATCTCGGACGACACCTTGCCGAGGCTGAACTGCTGGTCGGCGACATACAGGCTGAAATGCGCGGCGGCATAGGCGGCGGCGGCGACGCCGAGCATGCGGCGCACGATCACCACCTTGCCCTGATCGAACAGATAACGCGCGGGGGTCACCGCCAGCGATATCAGCAGGAAGCGCACTGCCCATTTTCCGGTCTCATGGGTTGCGGCGTTGAGCGTGCGCGGACCGAGCGCGCCGGCCAGCCACCAGTAAGCGATCAGCGCACCCGGTAGGATGGCGCCAGCCAGCACGGTTGTCTTGAGCACCGAAAAACGGCCGGCGCGGTCACGCCAGGGCGGATATTTCCGCAGGCTTGGTCGGGCTGCCGGCAAGGTGCGGTTCGAGGAGGCGAATCTTCGTGCCATGTCGTCTTAGCCCGGTGGATGTTTTGGCTGAGTGGCGCCGGCCGGAATCTCCAGCCGGCGAAAGCTGGCCGGCGGCGTGAACATTGACGCCGGCAGCGCGGCGTAGCTGACCTGGGTCGCGGTCATGCGGCCGGCGCCACGCCTGGTATCCTGGCCCTCGCCGGCCAGAATCACGCCATCGTTGGTGATGCAAAGGCGCGCCTTGGTGGTGTCGCTGGCGATATCCCACTGGGTGCAGGCCAGCCCGGCAATGTGGTCGGTGCCGCCGCGGGTGTAGCGCATGCGGTCGTCCAGCAGCATCCCGGCGCCGGTGCGGTCGTCGAACGGCACCTCAAGGTAGCTCTGCAGCGGCTCCATCACCATCATCGCGTGGCCTGCCGCGCGATCGACGATGAGGTAGCCAGGACCCTCGTTGCGTTCGATGCGGGCCCGTGCCGCAGTGGTGGAGTAAGACACCCGGACGGTTTGCGAGCCCGCGCCACCGGGCATGCCGTCCGCCTGGATCTGATAGGTGATCGAAACGTCGCGGGTCGGCACGAAGGGCGGATGCTCGGCGCCGGCGACCTGGGCGATCGGCGCCGTGGCGGCGATCAACGATCCGACGCCCAACACGAGCGCCGTGTAAATTCGCGAGCTCATTTCAATGCTCCTCGCCCGGTAAACTGGTTCAGCGTAACCGAAAAATGGCGTTGCCTCCATCGTCGGTCAAGCTGAAACGTCCTGGAGTTGCAGAAACTCCTCCCGCAATCGCGCGGAGTCGATCTTGACGGGCCAAGTTGCCGGTACGTCGATCACGAGTGCGAGCGCCTCGCGATAGTCGTCGCGGGGGATTTCCTTGGCGCCGAACTGCGCCAGATGGCTGGTGAGGAACTGTGTGTCGAGCAGGCGGAAACCACCCAGCCGCAGCCGGGCGACCAAATGGACCAGCGCGACCTTGGACGCATCGCGCCGAGTGCTGAACATGCTTTCGCCAAAGAACACGCCACCGATCGCCACACCGTACAACCCCCCGACCAGTGCGCCGCCGGAGCGGCATTCCACCGAATGCGCATGGCCCATACGGTGCAGCGCGGTGAACAGATGCAGGATTTCG
Source organism: Acetobacteraceae bacterium (assembly GCA_043745345.1). Taxonomy (GTDB): domain Bacteria; phylum Pseudomonadota; class Alphaproteobacteria; order Acetobacterales; family Acetobacteraceae; genus PALSA-911. The sequence goes on from JAYTTA010000558.1 coordinate 9,984, forward strand.
GGGTTGATCCAGGTCTCCAGGCGTCCAGGGGCGGGCGCTGCGCAACTCAGGATGGTGGCGGCAAAGTCCTCGTCTACCGAGACCTGGAATTCGTCCGACAGCACCGTTCGCCGCAAACGCCGCGGTAGATGGAATCGATCAAGCGGCAGTACGCCGCGCTGCTCGGGATCGAGCCAGTACAGCCGGTCGCTGCGGCGTGTTTCCGCCATCGGGAACAGGCCCTGGCGATAGGCGCGCAAGACCAGATCGGGTGAGATGCGCGCGGACCGGCGCAACATGGTGAAACCTACAGACTGACGGTTGGAATGTGCAATCTACAATAGGTGGAGAAGCTCCGCCATGTTCCGTGCGCTTAACCCGGTTAGAGAAAAATCTCGACATCGTAGTTTTCCAGGCTAGCGAAAGTCATCGGGTAACCGGAGACCGGATAATCGGAGACCGGATAATCGGAGACCGGCCGCGGCGGTGGCGCTTTGAAGGCGGCCGCGCCGCTGCCGGTAACACGGGAGCCGCGTGCCATCATCGCTTCAGGACGCGGCGTTCGCGCCGTGGCGCCGGAAATGGTGTCGTTCATGCGGCTACCCCTGGCTTTGGGTGAAGCTTGGCTTGGAGATGCTAAGAAAGGTTGAAGTAGGCGCGATGCAGAGCCCCAAGCCTACTTCAGCGGCACCCTCAGATTGATCCCAGGGCCCAGCCTGTTGAAGCTATCGCTCTGCGGCTCTTGGAATTCGGAGCCCGGCGTGTAGCCTGATCCGGTTTGCATCTGCCGGCGGCGATACAGCCTAGGCACGATCTCAATACCCTGTGGCGATACCGCCTCCGGCGCGCGGGCATCGCTGTCCGGCATCGGCGCGGCCTCGTAGGCGGGGCGGTTCTTGGGTGGTACCGGAGGCAGCGGCAGCTCCATGGACGAGGCAGGTGGGTCTTTCCCGCGAAGGGTCGCGGCGTTCAAGGCGGCAGGTGTCAGCATTGGCAGAAAGATCAGCAGCATTGCGTGCCGGAGGGCGACCGTGCTCACAGCCCTGCCCGCATCGGGGGGCTGGCGACGCCGCGCGGATCCTCCGGCGGGTTGCCGGCCGGCGGGTTCGTGGTGCCCGGCGGCGTGCGCTTCCACGCATCCAGCGCCCAGCGCACGGTTGGAAACGCAAGCTCGTCCCAGGGAATGCTGTCCCAGTCGAACAGCGCCACCTCCAGGCTTTCCTCACCGACGCCGAACAGCGGCGTCAACGGCTGCTCGGCCAGGGCGGCGTCGGAAAACCGGGCGCGGAACAGGATCTGCACCTGGCCGAGCCGGCTGATGCTGAAGATGCCGAGGACACCCTCGATATGGATGCGGGCCTGGGCTTCCTCGAACGCCTCCCGCATCGCACCTTCCTCGACCGTCTCGCCGAGTTCCATATAGCCGGCGGGGAGGGTCCAGAAGCCGAGCCGAGGCTCGATCGCGCGGCGGCAGAGCAGGATCCTGCCGTCCTCGGCGACGACCACGGAGCCGACGACGATCTTGGGGTTTTCATAGGCGACGTAGCCGCAGTCGGCGCAAACCTCGCGCGTGCGACCGTCACCCTCGGGAATGCGGCGGATGAAGTTGACCATCGGCAAAGCGTGCCGGTTTCAGGCCGACGGATCAATCCCCGAACGGGGCCACTTTAGTGTTATGCGGCGCCGCTCAGACCGAAAGATCGAGCAGCGAGCCGCGCGGCAACGGCCGGCCGCCCGGCGAAGGCG
>JAYTTA010000559.1:0-3139 GCA_043745345.1 Acetobacteraceae bacterium
GGAGGCGACCGTCGCTTTGGCTCGGGAGAAACGTACCCAGGCGCTCTACGAAATGACGCGGGATTTGTCCGGCGCAATAAATAGCGCGCAGATAGCTGAAATTATCGGGCGGTTCATCGGGCAGAGCGTGCCTGCCTTGGGCGCCTTGCTGCTCCCGGATCACACCGATGAGTTGGTCGCAGTTTACCTGCCGGATCAGCCGACCCCGACCCCGCCACCCCAAGCGCGCTCCGCCTACGAACGCGGCGAACCGGAAGTATTCGTCGCCGGTCCCGAGGCGTTTCCGCTCGGCCTGTGCCTGCCGCTCAAAGCGCCGATGCGGGTGCGTGGTGTGCTGATGGTGCAATTCCGGAAACCGGGGCGCGGCCTTTCGCCGGAGCATCGGCAGCTTTTGGACACGGTCGCGTCGTTGGCTGCGACCGTGATCGAACGCATTCACTACGTGGAAGTCGCGCAGGGGGCGTTAGTAAACGTCGAATCGGAGCGGCTTAGAAATTCTCTCCTGTCCGCACTCTCCCACGACCTACGAACGCCGCTGACGGTTTTGGTAGGCCTCGCCGATTCGCTCACGCGCGCGCGCCCGCCATTGCCGCCGCGCCACGGCGAAGCGGCGGTCGCCATACGTGAGCAATCGCTGCGCATGAGTAGGCTGGTGCACAACCTCCTCGATATGGCGCGCCTGCAGGCGGGTAAGGTGCAACTGCGAAAGGAATGGCAACCGCTGGAAGAAGTGGTCGGCAGCAGCATCAAAAGCCTGGAGGCGCCGTTGGCTCTGCACCGCATCACTACCCGCCTGCCCGCAGATCTGCCGCTGTTGGCGTTCGACGCGGTGCTGATCGAGCGAGTGCTCGCCAACCTCCTGGAGAATGCCGTCAAATACGCCCCCGGCAGCGCCATCCTGATCGAAGCGCAGCGCACCGGCGATGTCGTTGAAGTGGCGGTGGCGGACAACGGCCCCGGACTGCCGAAGGGCGACGAAGAAACTCTATTCGCGCTGTTCGGGCGCGGCCAGCACGAGGTTGGCGCCAGCGGTGTCGGCCTTGGCCTCGCGATCTGCCGGGCCATTGTCGACGTCCACGGCGGCTGCATCCGGGCGACTAGCAATCTCGGCGGCGGCGCCAGGTTCGTGTTCTCGCTGCCGGTCGGTACACCGCCTGCCATCGACCAGGATTTAATGGAACGCTTGGCGGGGAAAACGCTATGAACGGGGTGTTGCCCACGGTGCTGGTGGTTGAGGATGAACCGGAGATCCGCCGCTTCGTGCGCGCCGCCCTTGAAGAAGATGGATGTCGCGTGGTCGAAGCCGCGCTGGCAACGCAGGGTCTCGCCCAGGCCGCCTCCCTGAAACCCGCCCTCATCCTGCTTGACCTCGGGCTGCCTGACCGCGATGGCGTCGACTTCATCGGCGACCTGCGAACCTGGTCGGCAGTGCCGGTCGTCGTGCTATCAGCGCGCTCGGCCGAAGCGGAAAAAATCGCCGCGCTGGACGCCGGCGCCGACGATTACGTCACCAAGCCCTTCGGCGTAGGCGAGTTGCTGGCGCGAGTGCGAGCGGCGTTGCGGCGGCGCCCCCGGGCCGAGGATGAAAACGCCGTGTTCGAGTTTGGTGACGTTCGCGTAGACCATGTGCATCGCCTGGTCGAGCGGGCTCACGAGCCCGTGCACCTGACTCCCATCGAATACCGCCTGCTATCCCTCATGCTGATCAACGCCGGAAGGGTGATGACCCATCGTCAATTACTGAAGGAAATCTGGGGGCCGTCGCACGTGGAAAGCAGCCATTACCTGCGCATCTACGTTAGCAATCTCCGCCAAAAACTCGAGGCGGACCCTGCCCAGCCTCGGCACATCCTGACCGAGACCGGCGTCGGTTATCGCTTTCAAGCTTGAAACGCCGGCCCATTCAAAAACGGAAATACATGAACAATCACACCGCCAAAAGCCCCCTTACCATACTGTCCCTTGCCGCGCTGGGCGTGGTTTACGGCGACATCGGCACGAGCCCGCTTTACGCCATCAAGGAAGTCTTCGGCAGCAGTCACCACCCGTTGCCGATCACGCCCGGCAATGTCCTTGGCATCCTCTCGCTGGTCTTCTGGTCGCTCATCGTGGTGGTGTCGATCAAGTATGTTGCGCTTATTCTGCGGGCGGACAACAAGGGCGAAGGCGGCATTCTGGCGCTGCTGTCGCTCGCGTTTCCCGAGAAGGGGGGCCGCGGACACACCGGCCGTCTGGCGCGGGTGATGGTGGCGGTCGGCGTCGCCGGCGCTTGCCTGCTCTATGGCGATGGAATTCTCACTCCCGCAGTCACGGTGCTGGGCGCCGTGGAAGGCTTGGGGGTCGCCACGACCTCGATGAATGCGTGGGTCGTCCCGATTTCCGTGGGAATTCTCATCGGAATATTCGCGGCCCAGCGGGTGGGCACGGGCGCCATGGGCCGGGTCTTCGGGCCCGTCACGCTGGTTTGGTTCATCGCCATTGCCTGCCTGGGTGTTGGCGGAATTCTCCGGGCGCCGGCCATTCTTGGAGCGGTCAATCCGCTGCACGGGCTCAATTTCTTGACGGTGCACAAACACAGCGGAGTGGTCGTCCTCGGCTCGGTCGTCTTGGTGGTCACGGGCGCCGAAGCGCTGTACGCGGACCTGGGACACTTCGGTGCGCGGCCGATCCGGTTGGCGTGGTTCGCGCTGGTTTTCCCGTCCTTGGTGCTGAATTACCTGGGGCAGGGCGGGCTGCTGCTGGCGGATCCCAGCCTCCCGCACGCGCCGGATTTCAATCCGTTCTTCATGCTTTGCCCCCGTTGGTCGCTCTATCCCATGGTGGTGCTCGCAACGATGGCGGCCGTCATCGCCTCTCAGGCTTTGATATCCGGGGCCTATTCGCTGACGATGCAGGCGATCCAGCTCGGCTACATGCCGCGCATGGTCATAGAGCACACCTCGGAACGGGAGCGGGGACAGGTCTACATGCCCCAAGTCAACTTCGCACTGATGGTGGCCTGCATCGGATTGGTGCTCCAATTCCGGTCCTCCAGCGCCTTGGCGAACGCCTACGCCGTGGCGGTCACCCTCACGATGATCATCACGACCGTTCTGTTTGGATTCGCGGCGCGGCGGCTCTTTCGCTGGCCCGGGTGGCT
>JAYTTA010000560.1:0-3135 GCA_043745345.1 Acetobacteraceae bacterium
ACCTTGCCGCGGTCAAGGTTCCTGGCGTCGTCCCAGACAAACGGTTTGCACAGCCGCTCGTTCATACCGATGTCGAGGTCAAGCATGACGAAAATCGGCGTCTGCAACCGATCGGCAAGATCGAATGACAAGGCGCTCATCTCAAAGCATTCGTATGGGTCTTCGGGAAACAGAAGCACATGCTTGGTGTCGCCGTGGGAGGCATAAGCACAAGCGAGAATATCGCATTGCTGGTTGCGCGTCGGCATGCCGGTGGAGGGGCCGGCGCGCTGCACATCGAAGATCACGGCGGGGATCTCGGCAAAGTAGGCGAGGCCGAAAAACTCCTGCATCAGCGAGATGCCGGGGCCGGAAGTCGCGGTGAACGCGCGGGCACCGTTCCAGCCGGCGCCGATGACCATACCTATCGAGGCGAGCTCGTCTTCGGCCTGAACGATGGCAAACTTATTTGTCTGCGTTTCGCGGTCGGTCCGGTAGCGCGAACAATAGCGCTGGAAGGCTTCGGCCAGCGACGAGGACGGCGTGATCGGATACCAGGCGCAGACTGTGGCGCCACCATAGACAGCACCGAGTGCCGCGGCGGCGTTGCCCTCGATCGAGATGCGGTCGCCGACCTTGTCCGAATGGCGCACCCGCAGCCCGATCGGGCAGGTCAGGTTCGTCTTGGCATAGTCGCGGCCCATGTGCAGCGCATGAACGTTCGCGGCGATCAGTTTGTCACGGCCGTTGAACTGCTCGGCCAGCAGTTGTTCCAGCGCCTTGACGTCGATGCCCAGCAACGCCGACAGGGCGCCGACGTAGACGATGTTCTTGAACAGCTGGCGCTGTCTTGTGTCGGTGTATTCGCGGTTGCAAATCTCGGTCAGCGGCATGCCGATGACGTTGATGTCGGGACGAAACCGCGACGCCGGCATCGGCTTGGTGTTGTCATAGAACAGGTAGCCGCCGGGCTCGATTCCGGCGACATCCTCGGCCCAGGTCTGGGGGTTCATCGCCACCATCAGATCGGACCCGCCACGGGCGCCAAGGTAGCCGGCCTCCGACACCCGGACCTCGTACCAGGTTGGCAGGCCCTGGATGTTGGAGGGGAAGATATTTCGGGGCGCCACCGGCACGCCCATACGCAGGATCGACTTGGCGAACAGCGCGTTGGCACTGGCCGAGCCCGATCCGTTGACGTTGGCGAACTTGACGACGAAATCGTTGACCCGTTCTAGTGCCTGGAGCATGCAAGCACCTTTTCCGTTCCCGCCTGCGCCATGTCGATCAGGGTGCCTTGCATGTCCCACGCCCCGGTCGGGCAGCGCTCGGCGCACAGGCCGCAATGCAGGCAGACATCTTCATCCTTGGCCATCACCCGGCCGGTCTTCAGCGCGCCTGAGACGTAGAGCGCCTGCGACAGATTATGCGCCGGCGCCATCAGCCGTTGGCGCAGCTCCACTTCCGGGCCGTTCTCGGTAAAGCTGATGCAGTCCACCGGACAGATGTCGACGCAGGCGTCGCACTCGATGCAGAGCTTGTCGGTGAACACGGTCTGAATATCGCAGTTGAGGCAACGCTGCGCCTCCTTGAAGGCCAGCGTATCGTCGTAGCCGAGCTCAACCTCGGAGCGGATGTCGCGCAACGCGATCGCCTTGTCCTGATGCGGCACCCGGAAGCGCAGATCGTTGGAGACGTCGTTGTCGTAGCTCCACTCATGGATGCCCATTTTCTGACTGGTCAAGGTTACCATCGGCGGCGGCCGGACCTCGACATCCCCGCCTTCGCAGAACTTATGGATCGAGATCGCTGCCTGATGGCCGTGCGCGACCGCCCAGATGATGTTCTTCGGGCCAAATGCTGCATCGCCACCGAAGAACACGTTTTTCCGGGTGGACTGATGGGTGGCCTCGGACACGACAGGCATGCCGAAGCGGTCGAATTCCAGGCCGATGTCGCGCTCGATCCACGGGAAAGAGTTCTGCTGGCCGACCGCGATCAGCACGTCGTCGGCGTCGATGCGGATATCCGGCTCGCCGGTCGGCTCCAGCTGACGCCTGCCATCGGCGTCGATCCGGGCGGTGACCGTCTCAAACATCATGCCGACCAGGCGGCCGTCGTCGTGCAGGAATTCCTTCGGCACCATGTAGTTGAGGATAGGGATATCCTCGGCCAGCGCATCCTGCTTTTCCCAGGGTGAGGCCTTCATCTCCTCAAAGCCGCTGCGGACCACGACCTTGACTTCTTCGCCGCCGAGCCGGCGGGAGGACCGGCAGCAATCCATCGCCGTGTTACCGCCGCCGAGCACGATGACGCGGCGGCCAATCTTTGCCACATGGCCGAACGAGACCGAGGCCAGCCAATCGATGCCGATATGGATGTTAGCGGCGGCTTCTTTCCGACCGGGCAAGTCGAGGTCGCGGCCGCGAGGTGCGCCGGAGCCCACGAATACGGCGTCAAAGCCCTCAAACAGCAGGCTCTTCAAGCTGTCGACGCGAGTGCCGAACCGGGTTTCGATGCCAAGGTCGAGGATGTAACCGACCTCCTCGTCAATGACCTCCTCCGGCAGCCGGAATTTTGGGATCTGGCTGCGGATCATCCCGCCGCCGCGGCGGTCACCGTCGAACAGGGTCAACTCGTAGCCTAGCGGCGCCAGGTCGCGGGCCACCGTCAGCGAGGCCGGGCCAGCGCCGACCAGGGCGACGCGGCGGCCGTTGCGCGCGGCGGGCTTTGGCGGCATCCGGCTGGAGACGTCGCCCTTGTAGTCGGCGGCGACGCGCTTCAGCCGGCAAATCGCAACCGGCTCCTCATCGACACGGCCGCGTCGGCAGGCCGGTTCACAGGGCCGGTCGCAGGTGCGGCCGAGCACGCCTGGGAAAACGTTGGATTTCCAGTTGACCATGTAGGCGTCGGCGTAGCGCCTCGCCGAGATCAGCCGGATGTATTCCGGAACGGGAGTGTGCGCCGGGCAAGCCCATTGGCAATCGACCACTTTATGGAAGTAATCCGGGTCGCGAATATCGGTCGGCTGCAAGACGTGCTTCTCCTCGGGTCCTGTCCTCACCCGTGGTTTTTGGCTGACCACCGGTGTGAGGACCATGGAGACTAGAATTAAAGCCGCGCCCCATCAACTGTTTCCGCCGTATGACGGGCGAG
>JAYTTA010000561.1:0-3132 GCA_043745345.1 Acetobacteraceae bacterium
GCCGGCCGCGCACGCCACGCGGCGCGGTCGCGGACGAGGCGGATCGGCCAATGCGGGCGGCCATGCTTGGGCTTTCTGCCATCAGCGTGGGGCTCGGCCTGCTGCCGGGGCCGATGCTGCGGCTGATCGGCCCGGCGTTGCGGGCGCTGACCGGGTCAGACATGGCGGAGCGCGCCGGCATCTTGCTGGTGACCCCGACTGGTGTCGCGCTTGGCTATGCGGCACCGGCGCTGGCGGTGCTGGTTGCGTTCGGGTTCTTTGCCGCGTTGCTGGTGCTGCGCCGGTTCGCGGTGCGCGGCCATGTGCGGGGTCCGGCATGGGCGAACGGGTTCGCGGCGTCGCCGGCATGGCTGCCGTTCGGCGATCCGCTGACGCAGTACGGCGGCGACTCGTTCGCCCAGCCGGTGCGCCGGGCGCTCGGCACCGCGTTGATGGCGGCGCGCGAGGATGTCGACATGCCGGGCCCCGGGGAGACGCGTGCCGGACATCTGGTTATCCACGTCACCGATCCGGCCCAGCGTTTTCTGTTCGCGCCGATCGGTCGGTTGCGTGATGCAATCTCCTCGCGGGCGGACGCGATGACGTTCCTGTCCATTCGCGCCACGCTGGCCGTGATGTTCGTGGCATTGGTGGTGCTGCTGGTGGTGATCGCCTGGGTGCAGGCGTGATCCCCGCGGCGCTGGGCCTGGTGGCGCAGGCGCTGCACGTGGTGCTGATGCTGGCCGCCGCTCCGCTGCTGGTTGGCGTGCTTCGGCGGATCAAGGCGCGGCTGCTGGGCCGGGCCGGGCCGCCGGTGTTGCAGCCGTTCCTTGACCTGGCGCGATTGCTGCGAAAGCAGCCGGTGCTGGCGCACAACGCGTCGTTCCTGTTCCGCGCCGCGCCGGCGGTGGGGTTCGCGGCGATCCTTGCGGCCGCTTGCCTGGTGCCGTCGTTCTCACTCGGTATGACCCTGGCCCCCGCGTCCGACTTGCTGGCGATCGTCGGGCTGCTGACCCTGGCCCGGGTCAGTCTGGCGCTGGCGGCGATGGATGTCGGCACCGCGTTCGGCGGCATCGGTGCCAGCCGGGAGATGATGTTCTCGACATTCGCCGAACCCGCCATGATGTTGGTGGTCTTCACGCTCGCCCTGCTCGCCGGCGCAACCAACCTCGATCTGATCGCTGGCGTGCTGCGGGAGGGCACACTTGGCCTGCGGGTGTCGCTCGGGATGATCCTGATCGCCTGCCTGGCGATCGCGCTGGCCGAGAACGGCCGGCTTCCCGTGGACAATCCCTTGACCCACCTCGAACTGACCATGGTGCACGAGGCGATGGTGCTGGAATACGGCGGCCGCGATCTGGCGCTGATCGAACTTGCGGCAGCGCTCAAGCTGCTGCTGTGGCTGACGCTGATTTCCTCGATATTCTTTCCATTTGGCCTGGCCATCGCGGTGGCACCGATGCAGTGGCCGCTGGGGCTGCTCAGCTGGGCCGGGAAAATTTCCGTGCTCACGTTCGGACTGGTGTTGTTCGAGACCGCGGTTGCCAAGATGCGGGTGTTCAGGGTGCCGGAGTTCCTGGGCATCGCGATCCTGCTCGGCTTGCTGGCGGCGGTGTTCCTGTTCGTCAGCACCGGCTTCGCGGCCGTTTCGTGATGTTGGCGCCGCAGGGTTTCGGTACTTTTTCCTACGACCTCTCGCACCTGCTCGGCGGCGCCGCCCTCGTGCTGTCATTCGCGCTGCTGTATCAACGCCGCGTCGGCGCGGTCATCCAGATTTACGCATTGCAGGCCTGGGTGGTCGGCGCCGCCGCCGCCTGGCAGGGCTTTGCGCAGGCCGCGCCGCACCTCTATGTCACCGCGCTGATCGCTTTCGGCGCCAAAGGCGTGTTGATCCCGGTTTCCTTGGCCCGCATTGTGCAGCGGCTGGATATCCGACGCCAGATCGAGCCGGCGCTCGGCATCTTCCCGACCATGATCCTGGGCGTTGGCTTGGTCGGGCTGGCCATTGCCGTGGTACTGCCCTCGACCCGGCACGCCCAGGCGCAGGCGCTGGCCCGCGAGGACCTGGCGCTGGCGCTGTCGGTCGTGCTGCTCGGCATGCTGGCGATGATCACCCGGCGCAACGCGCTGCTTCAGGTGGTTGGGTTCCTGTCGCTCGAAAACGGCCTGATGCTGGCCGCGGTCGGCATTGAGGGCATGCCGCTGGTGGTGGAGCTATCGGTCGCCGTGCTGGTGCTAGTGGCGTTCGTGGTGTTCGGCGTTTTCTTTTTCCGCATCCGGGAGCGCTTCGACAGTCTGGACGTCCGTCGCCTCGATCCGATCAGCGAGGAGCGGCGTTGAGTTTTTTCAGCGTCCCCTGGGCCTGGTTGGTGCCGGCCTGTCCGTTTGCGGCCGCGATTGTGCTGGCGGTGGTGCCGTCGTGGCGCACCGGCGCCTGGATCAATTTCGTTGCGTGCTGTGTCTGCTTCCTGCTCGCCTCGTTGCTGCCGTTCCAGCTCGGCATCGCGTCGGACTGGCTGCTGGTCGACGGCCTGTCCGCCCACATGGCGCTGCTGACCGCCTTCGTCGCCATGACCACCGGCTGGTTCAGCCTGACCTATATCCGCGGCGAGATCGCCCGCCGCCGGCTCGATCGCCGCCGGCTGCGGCTGTACCACGCGATGTACCAGGTTTTCCTCGGCGGCATGCTGCTGGCATTGCTGTCGAACAACCTGGGCGTCGCCTGGGTGGGGATGGAGACCGCGACCATCGCCGCCGTGCTGGTGGTCGGGCTGCCGCGGACCCAGAGTTCGATCGAGGCATCCTGGAAGTTCTTTTTGATTTGTGGCGTCGGCATCGCCCTGGCGCTGTTCGGCACCATCATGCTGTATCTGGCGGCAACGCCAGCCGTGGGGACCGGCCTCGCGGCGATGAGCTGGACCCGTATCACCGAGGCCTCCGCACGATGCGATAGCCGCGTGCTCAACCTGAGCTTTGTGTTCCTGTTGCTCGGCTACGGCACCAAGGCCGGGCTGGCGCCGCTGCATAGCTGGATGCCGGACGCGCATGCCGAGGGCCCGACCCCGGTCTCGGCGGTGCTGGCGGGTTCCATCCTCAACGTCGCGCTGGTGTTGATCCTGCGGCTGCGGCACGTGCTGTCGGCCAGTGCCGAGG
>JAYTTA010000562.1:0-11636 GCA_043745345.1 Acetobacteraceae bacterium
GGCTTGGTGCCGGGACCCGGCGGCAAGAACGTCTCCGCCATGATGCTCGGCAACGTCGATCTGCTGTGGCTGCTCGGCGCCGACGAGTTCGACACCGCCGCCATCGGAGCCGACACCTTCGTCGTTTACCAGGGCCACCACGGCGACCGCGGCGCCATGCGCGCCGACATCATCCTGCCTGGCTGCGCCTACACCGAGAAGAACGGCACCTACGTCAACACCGAGGGCAGGGTGCAGCGCGCCCAGCGCGCCGTCTACCCGCCCGGCGACGCGCGTGAGGACTGGACCATTTTCCGCGCCTTCAGCGCGGTGATCGGCTCGCCGCTGCCCTATTCCGATCTGGCCGGCGTCCGTGCCCGCCTTGAACAGGTTAACCCGGTGTTCGCCCGCATCGAGTACCTGCCGCGCTTCGGCGCCGCGGCGGGTGCTGCTCCCGCCGCCGGCGAACTCGGCACCGCGCCGTTTGCCAACGCCGTCCTGGACTACTATCAGACCGATTCAATCAGCCGGGCCAGCCCGACCATGGCGAAGTGCACGGAAAGCCATCGGATGTTGAAATCCCCACCTAGGCTGGCCGCCGAATGACTTCTTTCCTGGCAACCCCAGCCGGCCACGTTATCCTGGTCTTCATCCAGGCGCTGGCCATCTTGGTCCCGCTGCTGGTGGGTGTTGCCTACCTGACCTATGCCGAACGAAAAGTCCTCGCCGCCATCCAGATGCGCATCGGCCCCAACGTGGTCGGCCCGTTCGGCCTGCTGCAGCCGTTCGCCGACGCGCTCAAGATGTTGACCAAGGAAACGATCATCCCGTCCGGAGCCAACCGTGGGCTGTTCCTGTTCGCTCCGATACTCACCTTCATGCTGGCGATGATCGCCTGGGCGGTGATTCCGGTGAATGCCGGCTGGGCCATCGCCGACATCAACGTCGGCGTGCTGTACCTGTTCGCCATCAGCTCGCTCGGCGTCTACGGCGTTATCATCGCCGGCTGGGCCAGCAATTCCAAATACGCCTTCATGGGCGCCATGCGCTCGGCCGCGCAGATGGTGTCCTACGAAGTCTCGATGGGCTTCGTCATCGTCACCGTGCTCATCTGCGTCGGCAGCCTCAACCTGACCGACGTGGTCCAGGCACAGTCGCACTACTGGTTCGGCTTCATTCCGGCCTGGTACGTCATCCCGCTGTTCCCAATGGCTGTCGTCTTCTTCATCTCGGCGCTGGCCGAAACCAACCGGTCGCCGTTCGACCTGCCCGAGGGCGACAGCGAGATCGTCGCCGGCTTCTTTGTCGAGTACAGCTCACTCTCCTTTGGGTTATTTTTCCTTGCCGAATACGCCAACATGATCCTGATGTCGGCGCTGACAACCATCTTGTTCCTCGGCGGCTGGATGCCGATCTTCCCGATCGCACCCTTCACCTGGATACCCGGCCCGATCTGGTTCGTCCTCAAGATCTGCGCCATACTATTCGTCTTTATCTGGGTCCGCGGTACGTTCCCGCGGTTCCGCTACGACCAGCTCATGCGCCTTGGCTGGAAGGTGTTTCTACCGTTCTCCCTGCTATGGCTGATCTTGACCGCCGGCGCACTCATGGCGTTCGGATGGTTACCCCATGCCGCTTAGCGCCGCAGGCAAGAAAGCATGGGGCTCCGCGCCCCAAACCCCCGCCTGGGAAGTGCCCGGGAGCGCATCCCCTGAGGGAACGGGTTCTAAGAGACGACTGCCCCTTAGCAGGTTTGGGCAGAGCCCATACTTTCTCGCCTACGGTGTTCAAAACAACCTACCGCCCAATACAGGAACTTAAAGCGATGGCCTTCCTAGACCGCACAGCGCGAGGCATGTTGTTGGGGGAGCTGGTTTCCGGCATGGCCCTGACTTTGCGCTATTTCTTCAGCCCCAAGGTCACTATCAACTACCCGTACGAAAAAGGCTCGCTCAGCCCGCGCTTCAAGGGTGAGCACGCCTTGCGCCGCTACCCGAACGGTGAGGAGCGTTGCATCGCGTGCAAGTTGTGTGAGGCGGTATGTCCGGCCCAGGCCATCACCATCGAGGCCGAGCCGCGCGCCGACGGCTCGCGCCGCGCCACGCGCTACGACATCGACATGACCAAGTGCATCTACTGCGGGCTGTGCGAGGAAAGCTGCCCGGTTGACGCCATCGTCGAGGGGCCGAACTTCGAGTTTTCCACCGAAACGCGGGAGGAACTGATGTACAACAAGGACAAGCTGCTCGACAACGGCGATAGGTGGGAGCCGGAGCTGGCCCGGCGGTTGGAGATGGACGCGCCGTACCGATGATTGCCAACCTTGCCTTCTACCTGTTCAGCACGATCCTGCTGATCTCCGCGGTGATGGTGGTCAGCGCGCGCAATCCCGTGCATTCCGTACTGTTCTTGATCCTGGCCTTCTTCAACGCCGCCGCGCTTTTTCTCATTGTCGGCGCCGAGTTCCTGGCGATGGTCCTGGTCATCGTCTATGTCGGCGCGGTCGCGGTGCTGTTCCTGTTCGTCGTGATGATGCTGGACGTTGATTTCGCCGAGTTGCGTGGCGGCTTCCAGCGCTATTTGCCGGTAGGGCTGACGGTCGGCGCGTTGCTGATGATCGAGCTGCTGGTGGTGCTGGGCGGCTGGAAGCTGGCGCCGGAGGCCGCGGTGCTCAAGCTGTCGAGCACGCCGGGTAACATCAGCAACACGGCGGCGATCGGCCGGCTGCTCTACACCGATTACATTTTCCTTTTCCAGGCGGCCGGGCTGGTGCTGCTGGTCGCCATGATCGGCGCTATCGTGCTGACCTTGCGTGACCGGAAAACGTCACGGCATCAGGTCATCGCCGACCAGAATGCACGCGCGCCCGCCGACACCTTGTTGATGGTCGATGCGGGCCTGGGCGCCGGCATCAAGACGCTCGGCATCTACCGGCCGTTAGTGAAGACCTCGGCCGAGGCGATGGACCCAGTCGCGGTGACGGAACTCGGGGAGGCGCATCACTGATGGCGGTCGGAATAACCCACTACCTGATCGTCAGCGCGGCGTTGCTGGTGTTCGGCGTGTTCGGTATCTTTCTCAACCGTAAGAACGTCATTGTCATCCTGATGTCGATCGAGCTCATCCTGCTTGCGGTCAACCTGAACTTCGTCGCCTTCTCGGCCGCGCTAAACGACCTCGCCGGCCAGATCATGGCGATGTTCGTACTGACGGTGGCGGCCGCGGAAGCCGCCATCGGGCTTGCCATCGTCGTCGTCTATTTCCGCAATCGCGGCTCGATCCAGGTCGAGGACGTGACCTTGATGAAGGGCTGACATGATTTACGCCGTCGCCATCCTGGCACCGCTTGCCGGTGCCCTGGTTTCCGGGCTGCTCGGCCGCGTCATCGGCGACCGCATGGCGCAGGCCGTGTCGATCGCCGTCATGGTTCTGGCCACAATCTGCGGCTCGGTGTCGTTCTTCGCGCTGGCGACGACGGATATTGAGCCGGGCTTCGTGTCGCTCGGCAGCTGGCTCGATGTCGGCAACTTCCACGCCGACTGGGACCTGCGCTACGACACGCTGTCGGCCGCCATGGTCGCGATGGTGACCTTCGTCTCGACGCTGATCCACATCTACAGCGTCGGCTACATGGGCCACGACAAATACCCGCGCTACCGCTTCTTTGCCTACCTCAACCTTTTCACCTTCGCCATGCTGATGCTGGTCAGTGCCGACAACCTGCTGCAGTTATTCTTCGGTTGGGAAGGCGTCGGCCTCGCGAGCTACCTTCTCATCGGCTACTGGTATGACCGGCCGGCGGCCTGTGCCGCGGCGATCAAGGCGTTCCTGGTCAACCGCGTCGCCGACGTGTTCTTCGCCATCGGCATCGCGCTCACCTTCGTCAAGTTCGGCACCATCGAGCTAACTCCGATCTTCGCCGCCGTCGCCCAGCACGCCGGCGACCAGTATGCGATCTTCGGCGGCAACTACCCAGCGCTGGAGGTCATCGCCTTCCTGCTGTTCATCGGCGCCATGGGCAAGTCGGCGCAGATCGGCCTGCACGTCTGGCTGCCGGACGCGATGGAGGGGCCAACCCCGGTCTCCGCCCTGATCCACGCCGCGACCATGGTGACGGCCGGCGTGTTCCTGATGGCGCGGATGTCGCCGGTGATGGAGTTCGCGCCGACCGCGCTCGCTTTCGTCACCTTCATCGGCGCCACCACTGCCCTGTTTGCCGCGACGGTCGGTTGCGTGCAGAACGACATCAAGCGCGTGATCGCCTACTCGACCTGCTCGCAGCTCGGCTACATGTTCGCCGCCGCCGGCGTCGGCGCCTATCAGGTGTCGATGTTCCACCTCATCACCCATGCCTTCTTCAAGGCGCTGCTGTTCCTTGGCGCCGGTTCTGTGATCCACGCCATGTCGGACGAGCAGGACATGCGGCGCATGGGCGGGCTGGCAAAATACGCGCCATGGACCTGCGCGCTGATGTGGATCGGCAATTTGTCCCTCGCCGGCATCCCCCCGCTGGCCGGCTCGTGGTCCAAGGACGCTATCATCTCGGCGACCTACGCCGCCGGATCGGGCGTCGGCTACTACGCCTTCTTCTGCACCGTGGCAGCGGCCTTCCTGACCGCGTTCTACTCCTGGCGGCTGCTGTTCATGACCTTCCACGGCCGCTCGAATGCCGATCCGCACGCGCTGGAACACGCGCATGAAAGCCCGTTCGTCATGGTCGGGCCCTTATTGGTGCTGGCGGTCGGCGCCATCTTCGCGGGATGGCTGCTGAACAACTGGTTCATCGGCGAGGGCATGGCCGAATTCTGGCGCGGCTCGATCTTCAACCTGCCCGGCAAGGACATCATCGCCCACATGGAACAGGTGCCCACCCTCGTTGAGCACCTGCCTCTGGTGATGGCGATCGCCGGCATCGCGCTGGCCTATATGTTTTACATCGCCAACCCGCGCCTGCCGGTCCAACTCGCCGCCAGATTCAACGGCGTCTACCGTTTCCTGCTCAACAAATGGTATTTCGACGAGCTCTACAATTCGATCTTCGTGCGCCCGTCGATGCGGCTCGCGGCCTTCCTATGGCACACCGGCGACGCCCGGTTGATCGACGGCATGCCAAATGGCTTGGCAGCACTCGCCGCCGGCTCGTCGCGCGAGACCGTCAAGCTGCAAACCGGCTCGATTGCCGTTTACGCCTTCACGATGCTGATCGGTGTGGTTGTGCTCGTCAGCGTCTTCCTCGTGTTCCGGTAAACCGATGACCGAGCTTGGCTTCCCCCTGCTATCCCTGATCACTTTTTTACCCCTTGTCGGCTGCGTCATACTGATAACCATTCGCGGGGATGAGGCCACAGTCGCGACCAACGCCAAGTGGGCGGCATTGTGGACCAGCCTGATCGTGTTCGCGGTTTCGCTCGTGTTGTGGTTCAAGTTCGACCAGCGCGAGGCCGGCTTCCAGTTTGTCGAAAGCTTATCGTGGCTGCCCGAATACGGCATCGGCTACCGCATGGGCGTGGACGGCATCTCCGTGCTGTTCATCCTGCTGGCAACCGCGCTGACGCCGATTTGCATCCTGGCCAGCTGGGACAGCATCACCACCCGTGTGCGCGAGTTCATGCTGTCGTTCCTGATCCTTGAGACGATGATGGTCGGCATGTTCTCAGCGCTCGACTTCGTAGTGTTTTACATGTTCTTCGAGGGCGTGCTGATCCCGATGTTCCTAATCATCGGCATCTGGGGCCATGTCCGCCGGGTTTATGCCGCGATAAAATTCTTTCTCTATACGCTGACCGGCTCGGTGCTGATGCTGCTCGCGCTGCTGGCGATGCACGGCTACGCCGGCACCACCGACATCCCGAGCCTGATGAAGACCAACTTCCCGGTCGCCATGCAAACCTGGCTGTTCTTCGCCTTCTTCGCCTCGTTCGCCGTGAAGGTTCCGATGTGGCCGGTCCACACCTGGCTGCCCGACGCCCATGTCGAGGCGCCGACCGCGGGATCGGTGATCCTGG
The DNA here is from genome assembly GCA_043745345.1 of Acetobacteraceae bacterium. Lineage (GTDB taxonomy): Bacteria > Pseudomonadota > Alphaproteobacteria > Acetobacterales > Acetobacteraceae > PALSA-911. Next base: position 5,985 of record JAYTTA010000562.1, read on the forward strand.
CGGGTGTGCTGCTGAAGATGGGCGCCTACGGCTTCCTCCGATTCTCGGTGCCGATGCTGCCGGAGGCCTCGGCCCAGTTCGCGCCGTTCATCTACTCGCTGTCGGTCATTGCGATCATTTACACGTCCCTCGTCGCGCTGGCGCAGGACAACATGAAGAAGCTGATCGCATATTCTTCGGTCGCGCACATGGGGATGGTCACGATCGGCATCTTCTCGTTCAACATCCAGGGCATCCAGGGCGCTTTGTTCCAGATGCTGTCGCACGGCATCGTCGCCGGCGCGTTGTTTCTCTGCGTCGGCGTCGTCTATGACCGCATCCACACCCTGGAGATCAACCGCTACGGCGGCCTCGCCAACCGCATGCCGGGCTACGCGCTGGTGTTCATGCTGTTCACCATGGCCAGCGTCGGGCTGCCCGGCACCTCTGGCTTCGTCGGAGAGTTTCTGGTCCTCACTGGCGCCGTCCAGGTTAATTTCTGGCTCGCCATACTCGCTGCCACGACGATGGTTCTGGGTGCCGCATATATGCTTTACTTGTATCGGAGAATAATTTTTGGCTCGCTGACCCGGGCGGACCTACGCGCCATCCTTGACCTTTCCCCGCGCGAATACGCCGTGTTCATGCCGCTGGTCATCCTGACGCTGTGGATGGGCATCTACCCCTCCGCCTTCACTCATTTCTTCGATGCCAGCGTCGAGGCGATGGTCAGCCACCACGCCGCGGCGATGGCGCACCAGATCCAGGTTGCCGGAGTGCCCTTGCGATGAACTGGACCACCGCGATCCCGGAAATCTTTCTCGCCTGCTCCGGGTTGGCGATCCTGGTGTTCGGCGTGTTACGCGGCCGCCATTCTGGCCCCGAAAACGCGGTCGTCTGCTCCATGATGGTGCTGGGCGCGTTCGGCATCGCCACCATGCTGATCATCGGCGGCAATCACGGCATCGGCTATAACGGCCAGTTCACGGCCGACGCGTTCAGCTCCTACGCCAAGCTGTTGATCCTGGCCGGCGCCGCCCTCGGCCTGGTGCTGTCGCTCGACTATAACCGGCTGGAAGGTCTGGCGCGGTTCGAGTTCCCCGTGCTCGTGTTGCTGTCGGTCGTCGGCATGATGGTGATGGTGTCGGCCTCGTCGATGATGTCCCTGTATCTCGGCCTCGAGCTGCAATCCCTTTCCCTCTACGTGCTGGCCTCGTTCGCGCGCGACACGCTGCGCTCGTCCGAAGCGGGCCTGAAATACTTTGTTCTCGGCGCGCTCGCCTCCGGGCTGCTACTCTACGGCATTTCCCTGGTCTACGGCTTTTCCGGAACGATGGACTTCAACGTCCTTGCCCGCTCCTTCGCGGGCCCGGCGGATGTCTCCCCCGGCCTGATCGTCGGCATCGTCTTCATCGTCGCCGGCCTGGCCTTTAAGATTTCGGCGGTGCCGTTCCACATGTGGACGCCCGACGTCTATGAGGGTGCGCCGACGCCCGTCACCGCCTTCCTCGGCACCGCGCCGAAGGTTGCCGCGATCTGCCTGATCGTGCGGCTGATGGGAACGCCGTTCGGCCATCTACTGGCCTCGTGGCAGCAGTTGATCGTTCTAGTCTCGATCGCCTCGATGGTGCTGGGCGCGTTGGCGGCGATCGGCCAGACCAACATCAAGCGGCTGATGGCCTACTCCTCGATCGGCCACATGGGCTACGCGTTGATCGGCCTCGCGGTCGGCACCACCGAGGGCGTGCGCGCCGTGCTGATCTACATGGTGACCTACGTCTTCATGAACGCCGGCACCTTCGCCTGCCTGATCGCCATGCGCCGCCGAGGCATCGCCCTCGACAGGATTTCTGACCTGGCGGGGCTTGGCCGCACCGATCCGATGCTGGCCGGATGGATGACGGTGTTTATGTTCAGCATGGCCGGCATTCCGCCGATGTCCGGTTTCTTCGGCAAGTTCTATGTCTTTCTTGCCGCCGTTCAGGCCGGGATGTGGACCCTGGCGGTGATCGGCGTGCTGACTTCGGTGATTGGCGCCTATTACTATCTTCGCATCATCAAAGTGATGTATTTCGACGCTGGCGGCGAAGCGTTCGACCGCCGCCCCACGTCCCTGTCTGTCGTGGCGGCCGCCACAGGCCTGTTCACGCTCTTTTTCTTCGTCTTCCCCGCCCCCTTCGTGGGCGCCGCCCAGGCCGCAGCAAAGGTCTTGTTCGGATGAGTCGGGCGGGTCCGGGGGTGCTACCCCCAGCGGGGACCCGGGCTGGTCCCGGCCTTCCATGCTTCTAGTCATAGACGCAGGCAACACGAACATAGTCTTTGCCGTCCACGACGGCGAATGGCGTGGCATCTGGCGCATAGCCACCGATGACGCCAGAACCTCCGACGAATACGCCGTCTGGATGCTGGCGCTGCTGACCCATTCCGGTCTGAAACCGGCGCAGGTCTCACGCGCGGTGATCGGCACCGTTGTGCCGGCGGCCTTGTATCATCTACGCCGCCTGTGTCGCGACTGGTTCCACGTCGAGCCGCTTATCGCCAGGGCCACGCTCGATTGGGGCTTCGAGATCAAGGTCGACCAGCCCGGCGAGGTCGGTGCCGACCGCCTGCTCAACTCCATGGCCGCCCACGCCAAATTTGGCGGCCCGTTGGTGATCGTCGATTTCGGCACCGCGACGACGTTCGACGTGGTTGACGGCGACGGCGCCTACCTCGGCGGCGCGATCGCCCCGGGGATCAATTTATCCATTGAGGCGCTGCACCGCGCCGCCGCCCGGCTGCCGCGCATCGGCATCGGCCGGCCGCAATCGGTGATCGGCCGAGCCACGGTGCCGGCGATGCAGTCGGGCATCTACTGGGGCTATATCGGCCTGGTCGAGGGTTTGGTCGCGCGCATCCAGTCGGAATATGGCGGCCCGCTCAAGGTCGTCGCCACCGGCGGCCTGGCTCCCCTGTTTGCCGAGGGTACATTGGTGATCGAATGGATCGAGCCCGATCTCACCCTGGATGGCCTGCGGATGTTGGCAGATCGCAACCCCGCCCCCACATTGTCTAAAGACAGGCAACGCCTTCTCGATTCCGAGCTTTAGGCTCACTCACAAATCAACCTTCAACCAACGAAAGAACTTGATGGACGCGACACCCGGAGATCTGGCCTTCCTGCCCTTGGGCGGGACGGGTGAGATTGGCATGAACCTGAATCTCTACCGCTGCGGCGGTAAATGGCTGGCGATCGATTGCGGCATCGGCTTCGGCGGCTCCGAGCTGCCCGAGGTCGATGTCATGATGGCCGATCCCGGCTATATCGCCGAGCGGCGTGACCAGTTGCTCGGCTTGGTCATCACACATGCGCATGAGGATCACATCGGTGCTGTGGCTCATCTGTGGCCGCAGCTGCGCTGCCCGGTCTATGCGACGCCGTTCGCCGCCGCCATCCTGCGCCGCAAGCTGGGCGAGGTCGGGCTGGTAAACCAGGTAAGGATTCACGTCGTCCCACCCGGCGGCGCCATCGACCTCGCGCCTTTCTCGCTCCAGTTTCTCCGCGTGGCGCACTCGATCCCCGAGGCACAGGCGCTGGCGATCACCACGCCGCACGGCATCATCGTACACACCGGCGACTGGAAGCTTGACGCAAATCCGCTTGTTGGTCCGCCGACCGATGAGGAAGCCTTCCGCGCGCTCGGCGACAAGGGCGTGCTGGCGATGGTCTGCGACAGCACCAACGCCATGGTCGAGGGCCATTCCGGCTCCGAAGACGACGTTCGCAAGACCCTGACCGAGGTCATCGGCGGCATTAAGGGCCGCATCGCCATGACCTGCTTCGCCTCTAACGTGGCGCGCATGCAAAGCGTCGCCCAGGCGGCCGAGGCCTGCGGCCGCAGCGTCGCCCTAGTCGGCCGGTCGCTGCGCAACATCGAGGCGGCGGCGCGCGAAAGTGGCTATCTCCGCGGCATCCCGCCCTTCCTCGGCGAGGACGACGTCGATGATATCCCCGATGACAATATCCTGATCCTTGTCACCGGCAGCCAGGGCGAGGCCCGCAGCGCGTTGGCCCGCATCGCCATGGACACCCACCCGCGCATAGCCCTCGGTGAGGGCGATACGGTGATCTTCTCCAGCCGCGTCATCCCCGGCAACGAGCGCGCGATAAACACCGTGCAGGACAACTTGGTCCGCCGCGGCGTGCATCTGATCACCGACGCCGACCACCCGGTCCACGTCTCCGGCCACCCCTGCCGCGATGAACTCCGCCGGCTGTATGAACTGGTCCGCCCGCGCTACTCGGTCCCTGTACACGGTGAATGGCGCCACCTTTCCGCCCACGCCGCTTTGGCGCAGGAGATGGGCGCCCACCCGATCTTGCTCGAGGACGGCGACGTGCTCAGCCTGGCCCCTGGTCGTGCCGAGGTTATCGACAGCGCCCCGGTCGGCCGGCTGGTGCTCGACGCCAACCGCCTGGTGCCGCTCAACGGCGGCGTGCTAACGGCGCGGCGCAAGATGCTGTTCAACGGCATTGTGCTGGGCAGCTTCGCGGTCGACGCCACCGGCCGCATCGTGGGCAACGCGCGGGTCAGCGCGCCAGGCCTGTTCGAGCCGGAGGATCCCGAGACCGCCCGCATCCTGCGTGAATTCACCACCTCCGTCGGCGACCTGCCGGCAACCCTGCGGCGCGACGACAGCGCGCTGGCCGACGCCGCCCGCGCAGCACTACGCCGGGCCCTGGGAAAACGCTTCCAGAAACGGCCGCTGGTGGACGTGCACCTGCTGCGGGTCTAGCCGCCCGGCATGAACTGGTTCACCGGCGCCTCTCTGTTCCTGGTGATCTGGTGGATCGGACTGTTCGCCGTGCTGCCGTTCTTCGCCCGCCCCGTCGCCGGCCCGGATCAACGCTCGGGCTGGCGCGGCACACCACATCGGGTGCGCGTGACAAAGATCGCCGTCATCAACACGATGGTCGCGACAATAATCTGGGGTCTGTGTTATTGGCTGATCGTGGTCAGCTCGCTTAGTTTTCGTTCGGGGATATTAGGGTATTAGAAGCAGGACTGGAGACTCTGCCCCTGCACCCCGTCAAAGGCGGAGTATTTAAAATCCATCCGTTAAAGCGACAGCAATACGCGGTGGTCAGTGGGTGGTACGGCCATGGCAACTCCGGCGATGAGGCGATTCTCATTGTCCTCCTGCAACAACTCGCACGTCTGAACATCCACCAGACATACGTGCTGACCAGCCGGCCGGACGAAGTCACCAGGATCCACGGCCATCTCGGCGCAACCGGAGTGCGCGATTTCGAGATGGTCGGCCAACTTGGCCTGCAGAATATGCTGCGCGGATACTTTGGTCCGAAACTGCGTCTTCTCCGCGGCGCGAAGGTTTTTATCCTCGGCGGCGGCAGCCTACTGCGTGACAACACGACCTGGCGCAACTTGTGGCGGCTTGTTGACGACGTGTTTCTGGCCCGGCTGTTCGGCGTGCCGGTGTTCTTTTACGCGCTCGGCATCGGCCCTTTCCGCTCCTGGGCGGGCAAACGGATAATCGCCCTCGCCGCACGCTGCGCCCAAACCATCACCGTGCGGGAGGAAGCCAGCGCTGCCCTTCTGCGCCGCCTCGGCATAAAAGCCGAACGCATAACCGTCGTCACCGACCCCGCCTTCCTGCTCGACGACATGCAAC
>JAYTTA010000563.1:0-3112 GCA_043745345.1 Acetobacteraceae bacterium
GACAGCGGAGGGTAGCGCAAGCTGTCAGCGCGCCCGCGCCATCATGCGCAGGACAAGGATGCTATCCCGGCATATAAAAAGCTTCCCCGCCGCGCTGGCAGCCATCCAAGCCAGCCTGCCGCCGTGGCACCCGGCGCGCACGTCGTCGTGCGGCTCGATCAGGCGGGCTGGCACGGCTCGGCGGCGTTGGCCGCGCCTGACAACATCACGCTGATGCCGCTGCCAGCCAAATGTCCCGAGCTAAACCCGCAGGAGAATGACTGGCACTTCATGCGCGACAACTGGCTTTCCAACCGCGTCTTCAAATCCTGCGACGACATCCTTTATCACGGCTGCCACGCTTGGAACCGCCTCGCCGATCAACCCTGGCGGATCCTGTCCCTCGGACTGCGCTGTTGGGCGCACGGGTTCCGATCAACGAGACTCGGTATGACCTGCCCCCCAGGTTTATGGGGTGGAGAAAACATCTTTATGATTCTGATTTACAATCATCTGAAGCAAGGGCAACGCCAAGATAGTGACTCCGGCCAGCCTTGGATGATTCACCATCGGCTGCAGATCGTACGCCGCCCACCAAAGGGCGTTTTCCATTTGCCTGGGCCGTTACGACTAGGACATAAAGGATGTAACGGAGCGCGCTTCGGCCGATGCCAAATGGCGACGCCCCATGCTCACTCCACCGTCACACGGTCCCGCCTTCCAGCAGCTTGCCGAAAACCTCCCAGAACTCTCCGTTCCATCGCGTCAGCTGCATCTGTCGGATCGGATGGAAGTTGGTCGGGCTGGTGTTGATCCGGATGCCCGGAAACAGCACCCGCGCATCGAGGTCATGGATGTTCGCCGCCTGACGCATGATGTTCTCGCGCGAAAGATCGTCGCCGCACTGCTTCAGCACCTGCATCGTGCTCACCGCGTAGCCGTAGGCGACCGTGACATTGACGTCAGTCGAGTCGGATTCTGGCGAGTGCGCGGCGATGAACGCTCGCACCTCGTTCATGCCGGGATCATTCTTCCAGGCCGGATCGTTGGGGTCCTTGACGTAGGTGGAGGTGACGATGCCGATGCCCCTCGATGGGCCGGCAGGCCTCATCACCGCCGCCACCGAGGCGGAAACGTTGGTCATGCAATGCAGCGGCTTCCAGCCGATTTCATAGACCCGGCGGATCATCTGTGCCGCGAATTTCGGCGTTGTCGCACTTACGAGGCAGTCGGCGCCGCTATCCTTGAGCGTCACGATCTGGCTGTCGATGGTCGGGTCGGTCACCTCGTAGGAGGCGGTGCGTACCACATGCCGGTCGAAATCAGCGCCCAGCACGTCGGCCAGCCCGGCAATGTAGTCCTTGCCGAGGTCATCGTTTTGATACAGCACCGCGATGCGCGCGCTGGGCCGTTCAGCCAGGATGTATCTGGCATAGATCTGGCCCTCGGTGCGGTAGCTCGGGGCCCACCCGATGGTCCAGGGGAAGTGCTCGGGGTCGGCCCATTTGTTGGCCCCGCTGGCCACGAAGATGTGCGGCACCTTCTTTATGTTGACGTATTTCTGGATCGCCGAATTGGGCGCGGTGCCGAGCAGCGCGCACAGGAAGGCCACCTCCTCCTGCTCCACCAGGCGGCGCACCACCTCCACCGTTTTGGCCGGGTTGTAGCCGTCATCCATGGAGATGAAGTTGATCCGGCGGCCGTTGATCCCGCCCTGCTCGTTGACCATGCGAAAATACGCCGTCAGCAGCTTGGCACCGGCGCTGTAGGCTGACGCCGGGCCGCTATAGGCCGAGGTGTTGCCGATCTTGATCTCGGTCGCCGTCACGCCGACGGTCTCTGCCCGCGCGGCGCGGCGCGGCAACGGGGTCAGTGCCGTCGCCGCGGCGAGTGCCGCTCCGGTTCGTATCACCGCCCGGCGCGGCAGCTTGAACGTATCGTTTCCCTGGCTCATGTCCGTCCCCTGTTTGCAAGGTTGATCCTTGTCGTTTGGCGGGTAGCTTCGACGTGGCCGCAGGATAGTGACTCTGGCAGCAGCTCTTGGGCAACCACTCCGCGCAGGCCGTCGGGGTGGCAGCGGCGCGGCTCGGGCTGGCAAGTCTGCAGCAAATCAGGAAAGTCATTCGACATGGGTAAGCTCGACGGCCAGGTCGCGATCGTAACAGGCGCCGGGCGTAGCCTGGGGCGGGTCTATGCGCGCCGGCTCGCAGAGCTCGGCGCGAAGATCGTGGTTTGCGACCTTGACCTCAAATCCTATGGGGAATTCGAGGTCGAGCGCAGTGCGATGACCGGCGACAGCACGGTGGCCGAGATCGAGACAGGCGGTGGCAGCGCCATGGGCGCAGCACTGGACGTCGCCGACCAGCGTTCCGTCGAAGCGATGGTGGCGCAGGTGGTCAAGGCGTGGGGACGGGTCGACATCCAGGTCGCCAATGCCAGCGGCGGGCATGGCTGGCCGATCGATACCAAGGCCAGCACGCTCGATCCGGCCTTGTTGCAACTGGTCGCCTCCGATAATCCGAATACGCCTTATCGCCCGCTTCGTGCCCGATCACAGCCTAGCAGCAACCGCGTCGTTTTGAATTCAGGTTGGAGCGCGAAAACGTAAATCCGAGGTCCCGCTCGGGGTCCCGAACACATGATCGCGCAATCGCCGCCGCCGCACTGCTCTGGGGTATCTCTTGCATCGCCCTCGCAGTAGCGTGCGCGCGAAGCGGTCCAGGCGGAGCAAATAAGGCTCAAACGGATCCGGCAAAGGAGCCACCGAACATGTATTCGACCCGCCGTTCCGTCATCGTCTCGCTGTTCGGGGCCGCGGCCGTGGGCGCTCTGCTGGCCCTCCCGGCTGAAGCACATGAGATTGCCGATCCGTCTATCAAGCGCGCAGCCCGCGACGGCATAGTGCGACTTTATGGTGCCGGCGGCCCGGACACCGCCTTCAAGAAGGTGGCGGCGGTGTTCACAGCCGAAACCGGCATCAAAGTCGAGGTCACCGGCGGTCCAGAGCCGACCTGGTCACGCAAGGCGCAGGCCGACGCGGACATCCTGTGGGGCACGGCCGAGGAAGACATCACGGCCTTACTTGAATCCTACACGAACTTCTCATTCGCCGACGTCACGCCGATCTACATTC
>JAYTTA010000564.1:0-3112 GCA_043745345.1 Acetobacteraceae bacterium
AAAACGCTCATCCGGCAATCGGCGCCCAGGGCGGGCCGGCCTCGATCGGCAGGCTCGGATCGCGGCTCCACTCGTTCCACGATCCGAAATACAGCCGCACGTCAGCAATGCCGGCTTCTTTAAGCGCGACCAGCGAATTCGAGGCGCGCGCGCCCTTGAAGCAGAATAGGTAGACCGGGGTTTTTGCCGTGATGCCGACGGTATGACATTCGGCAAGGATCTCATCCCGATTCTTGAACATCGGGCCGGCAGCGCTCGGCTTCATCAGCCGGTACCACTCAATCCAGCGTGAACCCGGAATACGGCCCTTGCGCGGGCAAAAATCTCGACCGTATGGCGAGGAGCTATCGCCGACCCATTCATCCACGTCGCGCACGTCGAGCTTGATGATGTCCTCGTCGCCAACCGCCGCCAACATGTCGTCGCGATCCAGCATCATCGAGGCGCCGGCGTCGGAAAGCGGGAATATTTTTGGCGTCGGCGTTGACACCTCCGTCGTCACCGGCAGGCCTGCCGCCTTCCAGGCGTAGAAGCCGCCATGCAGCACCATCGCCTTCGGGTAGCCCAGGAAAGACAGCAGGAAATAGCCGCGGCAGGATTGGCCGAAGCCGCTCGCCATCGACTCCTCGTAGATCACGGCGATTTCCTCGCCGCCGAGCCCGGCTTGGCCGAACGCGTCGGCGAACTTCTGGCGCAGCGCGGCCATACCCTCGGGGGTCGAGGTCGCAAGATAGGTGAAGATATCGTGCATGTTGACCGCGCCGGGAATGTGCCCGGCGGCGTAGGCATCGGGCGCGCGGGTATCGATGATGACGACCCTGGGGTGGCCCAACATGGTCGAAAGCTCGGCCGGGTCCACCAGGACTTTATCGCTCGTAACTGTGTCACTCATGCGGGGCTCCTGTCTTGGGGATGGGAAAATCAGTTGCGCGACATCCCCGCCAACTCGCGGCGGAGGTGGCGGATCGAGGGGGTGATCAGGGCGACGAAATTGCCCTCGCGCTGGCGTCGCGCGATGGCCGAGCCCTCAAGGTAGCCGCGCGCGCCGCCATGCAGCACCGCGGCCTGGGTCGCGGCCAGGGTCAGCTCGCTGACCGCGAGCCGGGCTTCAAGCACGTCCCGCAGATAGTCGGGCCCGGATGCGCCCGGCATGCGGGCCAGCGTCAGCACGCGGTCGAGCTGGATCTGCATGTCCACCTCGATGTCGTCGGCCTGGCGCGGAAGGTACTGGTTGCTGGAGCGATGGGTGCGGTCGCACTGGCGCATCAGCTCGATGCAGCCCTCGATGACGCCGAAACCCATGCCGGTCTGAAGCAGGGTGAAGCCGGGTCGGATGCGCTTGGGCATGTCGCCGAGCGGATCGGCAAGCAGGTTCTCGTCGGCGATGAAGGCCCGGCGGAAACCGACGCTATAAGTACCAGTGCCCTCGAGTGCGACAAAATGGGCGTTCTGCAGGATTTCGACGCCCGGCTGGCCGCACTCGACCATTGCCATAATGCGGTGTGTGGGGTCCGCCGCGTCTTCCAGGATGGTGCCGAACCAGTGGCCGGGGCCAAGATTGGAAACCCAGGGCAGCACCCCGGTAACCGTGTAGCCGCCGGCCACCCGTGCAGCGCGGAGAGAAAACTTTTCCAGACCCGCCAACGCCTTCATCGGATTGGACAGCCCGGTGCCGCCAAGTTGTGCGCCTGATGCGATGTTGGCCTGCAGGCGGTCGCGCAGCGCCGTGTTGTCGGTTTTTTCGAGGTACCAGCCACAGGCGTCCTGGCACCACGCGCAGAACGCGGTGGACATGCAGGCCGAGCCGATCGCCGTCATTGCCTCGATAGCGAATCCCAGGTCGGGTTCAGCAAGCGGCGAGTGCAGCTTCAGATGTCCGGCGAAAGCTGCGTCGCGGCCGAGCCCGTGCATCGTTGCGACCGGGTAGAAGCCGTCGCGGTCGATTGTCCCGGCCTGCGGCGCGAGTTCGGTCCTGACCCGATGCCGGATGGCCGCAAGCAAGGCAATCGGATCGGCCATCCGGCCGGATTCAGGCGCTTGAGCGGAATGCAGATCGACGGTCTGCACTAGGCTCGCGACCTGCTGCATCACGCGGCCTTCACATCGAGTGCGACCGGCTTTGTGAAGGTGTTGGCAACCGGCGACCAGACCGCGGCGTGAGCGATCAGGCTATCAATCTCTGCCTGCGGCGCGTCGGCGTCGAGATGGACTTTGACCCGCACGGCATCGAAGCCGACCGGCTTCGGCGAAGTGTCGCCGGTGCCCCACACGGCAGTGATGTTGATATCGGCCTCAAGCTCGAGCTCCAGCGAATTGATGGTAATACCGCGGGCGACCGCGTTGGCGTGGATGCCGACCGCGAGGCAGGAGCCGAGGGCGGCAAGCGATGCCTCGGATGGATTAGGCGCGGTGTCGTCGCCGAGCAGCGCAGGCGGCTCGTCGATAACGTGCGCGGGCAAGGTGCGAATCATGTTGAGATGGCGGAACCGCCCCTCGGCGACCGTGCGGCATTTCAGGGTCTTGATCGCCTGCGGGTTCTCCCGGCCCTTGGCAATCAGGCCTTCAAGCCCAGCCTTGTCGATAGGCTGGAGACAGGACGTCATAGCGGTTGGCGGTGCTGTACTCATTTTCTTCCTTGTGCACACTGGCCGTGCAGACGGGGTCATTCGGAACTAGACAGACCGTTCTGTCTTACAATGAAGGTGTGCAAGCGTCGTGCCAGTCTTTCGTATCGCGCCAAACTTTCCTCCCATCGACGAAACTGTTGTGCGGCAACGGCCTAAGGGAGTTAGGTCTTTCAAGGTTAGATAAAGACAGCAGGTTAATGCTTAAAAAGAGCGCACATTGGGCAGATCATGACAGCTAAACATGCAGTTCTGGAGTTGGCGGCGGAACCTGCTGCGGAAGCCGTCAAACAGTCTCCTCGCGACAGAATCATATCGGTCGCCGGCGACCTCTTCTGCCGGGATGGAATCCATGCCACCGGCATTGACCGTATTCTGGCCGCCGCCGGCGTTTCCAAGATGACGCTTTATGCCCGGTTCGGCTCGAAGGAGGCGCTGGTTCGGGAAGTCCTGCAGCAAGAAGGCGTCGCCTGGCGTCAGCAATTCTT
>JAYTTA010000565.1:0-3106 GCA_043745345.1 Acetobacteraceae bacterium
CCTCTCGGTTCCCGGCGCCACCATCGAGCTGGCGCAGCACGTCAACCGTCTGGCGCCGTTTGGCCACGGCAACGGCGAGCCGATTTTCGTCCTGCAGCACGCCCGAGTGGTCCGTGCCGACCGCATCGGTCGCGATGGCAACACCATCCGTGCCTATGTCGAGGGTGAGGGCGGCGGTCCGCGCCTGAAGGCCATGCTGTTCCGGGCCCGCGAGGGCGCCATGGCCGACGCCCTGATGTCACCCGACCGGGTAAATCTGCACCTCGCCGGCCATCTTCGCGCCGAGGAATGGAACGGCAACGTCACTGCCTGCTTCACCCTGTTGGACGCCGCAACCGCTTGACCCGAGGGCGGCTGATCGGCTACCCAACGCATGCGCTGTCCCGTTCGTCTAGAGGCCCAGGACACTGCCCTTTCACGGCGGTAACACCGGTTCGAATCCGGTACGGGATGCCAAGCGATTTCAGATGGCAAACAGCTTGTTTCAGGCCAACCAAAGCCTTGATACGGCATAAACGGTCCGGCAGTCTCGAGGTAGACCGGTTTGAGGGCGCGCCGCGCCCCGGTTCTTGTTTCTATATGTAAATCAGCGCCGAAGTCGGACCCCCTTCATGAAACATCGCAACTCATTGCCTTGGCTTGTTGAAACTTGTTCGAGGTGGTGTCCCGGTTGGCGCCGATCAGGACCCCGCCAAGACGCCGAATTTCTCAATCCATTGAGTTAGTTACCGCCTATCAACACGGGGGTCCCGAGGTGGTGACGATTAACACAAGCGAGGCATGGAGGGGTTACCTGACGCAGTTGTCAGCAGCCTCTCCCGAGCCGTCCGCACGCGCGGAGATCATCAAAGGCGTGGTCGAGGCGCTCGCTACGTCCGAACACTGGCTGAGCGAATGGAGCACCTCGTCTCATGGCTGACCCCGGCATTGCGATCGCGTCCGTCGACGTCACGAACTGCGACCGGGAGCCGATCCATATCCCGGGCGCGATCCTGCCGCACGGCGCCATGCTGGTGCTGGACGCCGACACGCTGGAAGTGTTGCAGGCCGCCGGCGACACGTCCGGCCTGCTGGGCGTGCCGCTCGAGGCGCTGCTCGGGCAGTCTGCCGCGGTGTTGTTCCACCCCGACCAGATAAAGAATCTGCGCAGGCTGGTGGCCTCGCTCGATCTCGTGAAGCCGCGCCATTTGCTCGATCCGCAGTTGCGCGTGATCGCCGATCAACCGCTCGACGCAAGCCTGCACCGCAGCGCCGGGTCACTGGTCCTGGAGTTCGAAGCGGCCGACCTCAGCGACCGCTTCGCGGCCGATCCGCTCGCTGGCGTACAGGAGATGGTTCGCGGGTTCGACGAGGTGCCCTCGCTCCAGGCGTTGTGCCAGCTTGCCGCTGAACGGGTGCGCGACGTCGCCGGCTACGACCGTGTGCTGGTCTATCGGTTCATGCACGACGAGTCCGGCTGGGTCATCGCCGAAAGCCGGGAGCCACCTCTCGCGCCCTTCCTGGACCTGCATTACCCGGCCGCCGACATCCCGCAGCTGGCCCGTGCCCTGTATGTGAAGAACTGGCTGCGGCTGATCACCCAGGTCGATTACGACGCGGCGCCGTTGGTGCCCGCGGCCCATCCGCGGACGGGAGAGCCGCTGGACATGAGCCAGGCGATCCTGCGCAACGTGTCGCCGATCCACCGCGAATACCTCCGCAATATGCGCATCGACGCCTCGATGTCGATTTCGATCATCCGCGGCGGCAAGCTCTGGGGTCTCATCGCCTGCCACCACTACAGCCCACGCATTCTGCCGCGGCACCTTCGTGCCATATGCGAGCTGTTCGGTTCCATGTTCTCGCTCCAGCTCGAGGCACGCGAGAATGGGGAACACTTTAATGAGCGGCTGGCCAGCCGCACGGTGCTGCAAAATCTGATGCTCAACCTGGCCAGCGCGGACGACTACGCCGTCGGGCTGACCAAGGAGTCGCCCAACTTGCAGGACTACATCCATTGCGGCTTACCAGCCGGGGACGGAACGGTTCAAGGAGGCGTCGCGGTCAGCGTCAAGGGCCAGCTTACCTTTTTGGGAACCACGCCCGGCCCGAGCCAGATCCAGGACCTGATTGGCTGGCTAGACACCCACGTTCCGAAAAGTAATGGCGTGTTCTCGACCGACAGGCTGGCCGAGGTGTGGCCGCCTGGCGCTGCTTTTGCCGACGTCTCCTCAGGCGTGCTGGTCATCTCGGTGTCGCAGGAGCTGTCCGACTTCATCATCTGGTTCCGGCCCGAGCTGGTGGGCACATCCGCCTGGGCCGGCGAGCCGACGAAGCTGGTGGCGAGCGGCCCGAACGGCGACCGGCTAAGTCCACGCAAGTCCTTCGAGATATGGCAGGAGACGGTCCGTGGGCGGTGCTTGCCATGGTCGCCAGCCGATCTCGATGCGGCGTTTGACCTGCGCGTCTCCCTACTCCACGTGGTCCTGCGCCGGATCAACACGGCGACGCAGGAACGCAAGTTGGCAGCCGAGCGCGACAGGCTTCTGATGGCCGAACTCGACCACCGCGTGAAGAACACGATCGCCAACATCCAGGCCCTCGTCATCCAGACGAGCCGCAACGCGGACTCATTGACGGGCTTCGTCAAAGGGCTGGAAGGCCGCATCCAGGCGATGGCCAAGGCCCATAGCCTGCTGTCCCAGAGCCGCTGGGAGGGAGTCTCGATCGACAGGCTGCTGCGCGAGGAGCTTACCCCCTATGGCAATGGGCATGCTGCGGTCAGCCTCAACGGGATCGACATGCAGCTGACGCCGAAGTCGGCCCTCTCGCTATCCCTGGCGATCCATGAGCTGGCGACCAATGCGGCAAAGTATGGTGCGTTGACCTTACCCGGGGGGCGCGTGGCAGTCGCCTGGCGACCGGCCACCGGCGGCGGCGTGGAGTTGTCCTGGACCGAAACCGAAGGGCCGCTCGTCGAGCAGCCTAAGCGCCGTGGCTTCGGTTCCACGCTCATCGAACGCGCGCTGTCGATGGAAACCGGCGGCCGTGCGATCATGCACTACATACGGACCGGCGTCGTGTGCGACATCTTCCTGCCTCCGTCGTCAGTGACTTACTCCGGCGT
>JAYTTA010000566.1:0-11559 GCA_043745345.1 Acetobacteraceae bacterium
TTGCTTAATTGTTGAGCAGCGCCTGGGCACAGGCTTCCAAGATGGCGTCGGTGTCGATGCCGTACTCTTTATAGAGGTCGGGGATGTCGCCGCTTTGACCGAAATGGTCGGGGCCCAGCGGGACTATACGTTGGCCGCGCACGGCGCCTAGCCAGGAGTGGGCAGCCGGGTGACCGTCTAGAACAGTCACCAAGGCTGCCTGCGGCGCAAGCGGAGCGAGGATGCTTTCGATGTGGGCGGTGACGGGCTGGCCGTTGCGGCGGGCGCGTTTGGCCTCGATCCAGCCGGCGTGGAGACGGTCGGGGCTAGTAATCGCTAACAGGCCGGCTGACGGGTCCTCGGCCTGGAGGTCGGCGAAGGCTGCTTCGGCTTCGGGGGCGACCGGGCCCTGGTAGGCGATGGCGATGCGCGCACCGGGTGCCGGGGGCACGACCCAGTGGGCGCCGGCGATGACGGCGGCGGGGTCGATCGCGCGGTCGGGCTGCATCAGCTGGCGGGTGGACAGGCGCAGCCATACCGCCGAGCCGTCGGGCTGCTGCATGTGATGGAAAGCGTGGCGCATCAGGATGGCGAGCTCGTCGACATAGGTCGGCTCGAAGCTGGCGAGCCGGTCGGCGGCCATGCCGATCAGGGGGGTGTTAATCGACTGATGCTGGCCGCCTTCGGGAGCGAGCGAGATGCCGGAGGGCGTTGAAACCAGGAGAAACCGGGCATCCTGATAGCAGGCATAGATCAGCGCATCGAGGCCGCGGTTGACGAACGGGTCGTAGACCGTGCCGATCGGCAGCACCCGCGCGCCGGTGAGGGAATGCGACAGACCGGCGGCGCCGAGGAGGAGAAAGAGATTTTGTTCGGCGATGCCGAGCTCGATGTGCTGGCCCTTCGGGCTCATGCCCCAGCGTTGGGCGCTGGCGAGCTTGGAATCCCGAAACACATCGTTACGGGTGTGGCGGTCGAACACGCCGCGGCGGTTGACCCAGGGGCCGAGGTTGGTCGAGACGGTGACGTCCGGGCTCATGGTGACGATGTGGTCGCCGAGTTCCTTGTAGGGGCCCTCGAGCCGGCCGATCTCGGCCAGGATGTCGCCAAAGCCGGACTGGGTGCTGGCGCGTCGGCCGATTACTTTCGGCGCGGGGAGCGTGGCGGCGATCTCGATGATCGGCGCGGTCAGGCAGCGGCCTTGCGGTGTCAGGGGTGTTGCAAACGGGCAGGCGTCGAGGAATGCGCGCAATTCGGCGCCTGGAAGACTGAGGCCCTCGAACAGGTCCCATTCATGGTCCGGGCGGATCGCCATGTGTTGGCGAAAGGTTTCCATCTGCTCGCGGCTCATCAGCCCGGAGTGGTTGTCCTTGTGGCCGGCGAAAGGTAGGCCCATGCCCTTGATCGTATAGGCGATGAAGCAGGTCGGCTGGTCGCCGAGCGCGGCGGCGGCGCGCAAGGTCTCGATGATGGTTTCGATGTCGTGGCCGCCGAGATTGGTCATCAATGCGCCGAGCTCGTCATCGGATAGCGGGTCGATGATGGCGCGGACCAGGAGGGAGCGGCCGAGGTCGGTCAGCAGCGCCTGGCGCCAGGCGGCGCCGCCTTGGAAGGTCAGGGCCGAATAGAGGCTGTTCGGGCAATCATCGATCCAGGAGCGGAGCAGCTCGCCGCCAGGGCGGGCGAAAGCGGCCTCCAACCGGCGGCCGTATTTTATGGTGACGACGTTCCAGCCCATGTCGCGGAACAGGCCCTCGATACGGCCGAACAGCCGGTCGGGAACAACGGAATCAAGGCTTTGGCGGTTGTAGTCGATGATCCACCAGACATCGCGGACGTCGTGCTTCCAGCCCTCTAGCAGGGCCTCGTAGATGTTGCCCTCATCCAGCTCGGCATCGCCGGCGATGGCGATGTGGCGGCCGGACGGCAAGTCTTCCCGTGACATGCCGTGCAGCCGGACATAGTCCTGCATCAAGGCTGAAAAACTGGTCATCGCGACGCCGAGCCCGACCGAGCCCGTTGAAAAATCAACCTCCGGACCGTCCTTGACCCTGGATGGATAGGATTGCAGCCCGCCCATCTTGCGCAGATCGTGCATGCGGGCCTTGTCGCCGCGGCCGAACAGCCAGTTGATGGCGTGGAATACAGGGCCGGCATGCGGCTTGACGGCGATGCGGTCCTGCGGCCTGGCGACCTCGAAATACAGCGCGGCCAAGATCGAGATCGAGGAGGCGCAGGAGGCCTGGTGGCCGCCGACCTTTAAGCCGTCGCGGTTGGGGCGGATGTGGTTGGCGTTATGGATCATCCAGGCGGACAGCCAGAGCAGCTTCTTTTCCAGCTGCTGTAGTGTCTGAGTGCGGCGGTGTACCGGTTCTGCAATGATTACTGAGGGTGCGTTCATGGCTTTTCCGGACAGGTAAGGCCAGGGTTCTGCCCTGGACCCGCTAAGGGACTAGTCCCTTAGAACCCGCTACTTTAGCAGACGCAAGTCAACCCCAGCCACGGGCCAAGCGGCGGATCGACGTGGAGGCTTGGCGCTTGCCCTCGCCTGTGTAGGCCTCGTGGTGCGCCTCAATCCGGTCGGGGTCGTAAAGATAGTTGACCATCAGCCCAGCGCTCTCGCGAAAACCCTTTTTCGAGGTGTCGGCATCACGGTTGAGGCGCTCAATGCGGGCACCATTCGACAGGTGGAAATGGGCGACGGCGTCGGGCGCCCGCTTCGGCGTATGGGGCAGCGTTTCGGCCAGCAGGAACCGCGCGCAGAGCCGTTCCAGTATGGCGTCGGCCGCGCGGTTTTCGCCGGGTGCGGCAAGCATTTCGGCGAGTGCCGCAGCGCCGCCGTTGGCTTCGGGCACCGCTTCGCGCAGGCTCGTGGCTTCTTCGGCGGTGAGCAAAGTGGGGTCGTCGGCTGCCAGCAGCGGATCCAGCCATTTCCGAAAACCGGGGATGGGGGAGAGGGTCGCAAATTGTTTGAGGTTCAAAAACTCGGCTGACAGCAATGCGACCACGCGCTTGATCAGGAAATTCCCAAAACTGATGCCGGCGAGGCCGGCCTGGCAGTTACTGATCGAATAGAAGATCGCGGTGTCAGCCTGCTTCGGGTCGAGCACCGGCGCCGCCTCGTCAAGCAACGCCTGGACGCTGTCGGCGAGACCCTGGACCAGGGCAACCTCGACGAAGATCAGCGGCTCGTTCGGCATCCTTGGATGAAAGAAGGCGTAGCAGCGGCGGTCGGAATCCAAGCGGTTGCGTAGATCCGACCAGGACCGGATCGCGTGCACGGCCTCGTATTCCATGAGCTTTTCGAGCAGGCAGGCCGGGCTGGACCAGTCGATGCGGCGCAGTTCGAGGAAGCCCAGGTCGAACCAGCTGGCGAGCAGGCCGCGCAGGTCGGCATCGACCGCGGCCAGCAGCTTGTCGCCGCGGATCTGGGTTATCAGCAGGCCGCGCATGTCGACCAAAAACTTCATGCCGTCGGGGATAGCGGTGAACTGAGACAGCAGGCGCAGCCGGGGCGACTCCGCGGCACGGCGCAAGGCGGCCATGGCGCCCGCCCGGTCGGCGGGGTCGGTAGCCGAGGTCACGGCTGAGAACGCGTCGGCGACGGCTTGCGGGTCGCAGTCGAACGAGCCGAGCAGCCGGAGGAAGTCGATTCGGCCGGCCGGGTCGCGCTGCAGATAGCTTTGCGCCAGCCGGGCGGCACGGTCGCGCGCGCTGACCTCGCCGCCGCGCGCGTCCAGGCAGGCGCGCATCTGTGCCGCCGTATCGTCGTTGCCGGCGTCGGGCGCGTCGCGCCAGAGCGATCCGAGCCGGCGCAAGGTACGGTCGAACAGGCCGGGGGACACGCCGGTTTCGCTCATTTGCTTCCGTTCTCGAATTATTTCCCGATGTTACGCCCGATCTCTGAAGATGTCTTCATAACGGCTGCGAGATGCGGCGCGATGTCCTCGGCCAGCATTCCCGCCCCGGCGAGAGTTGCGGCGTGGCCATGCAGCCAGGCGGCGGCGGCGGCGGCGTCGAACGCGGCCATTCCCTGCGCCATCAGCCCGGCAATGATGCCGGCCAGCGTGTCGCCGGCACCGGCGGTGGCGAGCCAGGGCGGCGCCGAGGCGTTGATCGCGGCGAACCCGGACGGCGAGGAAATAATGGTGGCTGCGCCCTTCAGCAGGACGACCGCGCCGGTGATCGCGGCGGCGCGGCGGGCGGCCTGCAGGCGGTCGGGGCCGATGGGGCCAAAAAGTCGGAAAAACTCGCCGTCGTGCGGGGTCACCACGGCGCAGCCGCGAAGGCCTTCGGGGTTACCAGCGTGCGCGGTGAGCGCGTCTGCGTCGGCGACGACATCGCGGCCGGCGGCGAGCAGGAGTTCGAGCGTCCGGCGCGCCGTCGCCTGGCCGAGGCCAGGACCGCAGACCCAGGTTTTCCGGCGGTCATCCTGCAGCTGGGTTTCGATGGGAGCCTCGTCGACGATCACGCCGGGAGCGCCGGCGCGATAAAGGTCGGCGGCGCGGACGGGGTTCTCGCCGGCCGGAACAATGGTGACCAGGCCGGCCCCTGCCCTGCGCGCTGCCTCGGCTGCCAATCGTGCGGCGCCGGTCATTTCGGCGCCGCCTAGGATGGTGACGTGGCCGCGGCTGTATTTGTGGCCGTCCGGCGCCAGGCGCGGCAATTGCCAGAGCCAGGGGCCGTTGATCGCGGCGCAGGGCCGGGCTTGGTCAAGCACCGAGGGCGGCATGGCGATGTCGGCCAGGGTAAGAAAACCACACAGCTCGCGTCCGGGCAGCAGCAGGTGGCCGGGTTTCAGGCGAAAGAAGGTCACGGTCATCGTGGCCTTGGGCGCGTAGCCGCGGACTTGGCCGGTGGCGCCGTCGAGGCCGCTCGGCACGTCGATCGCGACCATTTTCTGGCACGCTGCCAGCACAGCGGCGGTTTCGGCATCAACGTCGCGCGTCAGGCCCGCGCCGTAGATTGCATCGACGACGAGGTCGGCCCGCCTGGCCTCGGCGGGGGTGAATGGGACGTTGACGCCGTGCCAGTTCGCCGCCGCGTTGGCCGCGTCCGATCCGGCGCGGGGTGGCGCGGTGCGCGCCAGCGTGATCGGCCAGCCGGATCGCTGAAGCAGCCGCGCGACCACGTAGCCGTCGCCGCCATTGTTGCCGGGGCCGCATAATATAAGAGCACGGCAGGGCTGGAAGTGAGCCTGGATCGCCCGCGCCGCGGCTCGGCCGGCGTTCTCCATCAGGGTGGAGACGCCCAACCGCATCGCTGCCGCATCGGCGATCGCCATCTCGGCGGGCGTCAGCAGCTCATGTCGGGTGGAAATCCGGCGCTCCCAGACGGAGTCGAAATGCATGGCGCGAGTGTGGCAGATGCCGGCCTACATGTCCGCGACCACACGCAACGATGATCTGCTATGGTGCATCGCAGCGGATAGTGGGGTCGAAGGCATGGCGGTGGTGATCACGGTGGCGCAGCAGAAGGGCGGCGCAGGCAAAACCATGCTGGCGGCCAACATCGCGGCGGCGCTGGCGGCCTCGCGCCGAGTCGCGGTGCTCGACATCGATCCGCAGCACAGCCTGCGGCGATGGCACCATATTCGGGACGCGCGGCCGATGGCGCCGCCGGTGATCGCATTTTTTGATGTGTCGGGGTGGCGGCTGACGGCCGAGCTTTCGCGCCTTCGTTCGGATTTCGACGTGGTGGTGATCGACAGCCCACCGCAGCTTGATACCGACGCGCGCTTGGGCATCCGCGGCGCCGACCTGGTGCTGGTGCCGCTGCAGCCAAGCCCGCCGGATTTCTGGGCGGCGCAGGGCACGCTGAAACTTGCCGATGCCGAACGCCGGCCGGCACGGCTGATCCTCAACCGCACGCCGGCGGCCTCGAAGCTGCGCAGCGTCATCGAGGCCGCGGTCGCCGCCGAGGGCCTGACGCTGATGGCAGCGACGCTCGGCAACCGGGCCGCGTTTTCTAACGCCTTCGCGATCGGGCTTGGGGTAACCGAGGCCGCACCGAAATCCCTGGCGGCGGCGGAAATGCGTGCCGTTATCGCTGAAATCACCGGAGAGCTCGCATGACCTGGAACCTGGTTCTGGCCGTTCATATACTGGGTGCGACGATCTGGGTCGGCGGGATGTTCTTCTCCCTGCTGGTGCTGCGGCCGAGCCTGGCCGTGCTAGAGCCTCCGATGCGGCTTGCGTTACATGCGCAAGTGTTTCAACGGTTTTTTCGGGTTGTCTGGCACGTGATGCCGCTGACCTTGCTCAGCGGTTACGCCATCCTTTTCGGGGTCTATGGCGGGTTTCGCGGCGCCAATCCGTACATCCACATCATGCATCTGCTGGCATTGATCATGGCGGCGGTGTTCGTGTGGATTTACCTGGCGCCTTGGAAGCAGTTCCGGGCGGATGCGACGGGCCGGCCTGCCGCGGTGGATCGCATCCGCAAGGCGATCGGGATCAATTTTGCCCTCGGCGTGGTCGCCATCGTGATGGGCGCGCTTGGCAACTAAATTACGCCGTCGGCCTTCATTGCGGCGATCTCATCGGCTGAAAGGCCCAGCCAATCGCCGTAGATGGAAAGATTATCGGCGCCGACCTTTGGGCTCGGGGTTGGTGTCACCTTTGCCGCGCCGTGCAGGCGTAGGGGGGAGTTGGGCAGGACCACCCGGCCGAGTTGCGGGTGATCGACGTGTTCCAGCATGCCGCGGCCGTGCATGTGGGGGTCGGACATGATCTCGGCGACGTTGCGAACCGGGGCGGCGGGGATGCGAGCGCGGCTGGCGGCGGCAAAGATTTCCATCTTTCCGAGCGTGCGGGTCCAGGCGGTTACGATGGCATCGATCTCGGCCATGTGGGCGGCGCGGTCCTGCATGGTTTCGTATCGGGCATCGCCGCGCAGGTCCTCGCGGCCCATGGCGCCGAGCAGGTTCTGCCAATGCTCCTCGGTGACGACGTTGATGGCGACGAAGCCGTCCTCCGCCTCATAGACGTTGTAGGGCGCGCTGGTCAGCGCGGCCTGGTGGTTGCCGGTGCGCGGGGGAACGCGGCCGGTCCGATAGTAGGACTCCATTGAGGAGGCCATCGAGCAGTACACCGTTTCCTGCATCGCGACTTCGACCAGCCGGCCCGTGCCGGTGGCTGTTCGTTCAAACAACGCGGTCATTATGCCGGCGTAAAGATGGATGCCGCCCATGAAATCGACCAGGGTGGGACCAGCCTTCATCGGTGGGCCGTCGGGCATCCCGGTCACGCTCATGATCCCGGAGACCGCCTGGATGGTGAGATCCATGGCCTGGTTGTCGCGGTCTGGGCCGGTGATGCCGTAGCCGGTACCGGTGGCGTAGATCAGCTTTGGGTTGGCTTCGTGCAGCACGTCCCAGCCGACGCCGAGCCGGTCCATCACGCCGGGGGCAAAGTTTTCCAGCAGCACGTCGGCCTGCTTTGCCATCCGGATCAACAGGGCGCGGCCCTTTTCCGATTTGAGGTTGAGGGTGATGGCGCGCTTGTTGGCGTTGAGCATGGCGACCGGTAACGACTGGCCGTCGGGCGCGCGGCGGCGTAACGGCTCGCCGATCAGGGGTTCGATCTTGATGACATTGGCGCCGGCCTTGGCCATCAGCATGGTGGCGTACGGACCCTGATAGATCTGGCCGAAATCGAGCACGGTCAGGCCGGCCAGCGGCGGCTTGGCGGTCATCTGTTGTCCAGTTCTTTTTCCCGGCGGCCAGTATTGCCGATTCGCCCGGTCCGTCCAGCGGCGTGGTGCCGCGGGCGAAATTCATGCTAAAGCCAAGGTGCAACGATTTTGGAGGACGGCGCAGGATGATCGGTTTCGGCAGGACGCTGGCGGCTTTTGGCGCGTTTCTTGTTGGGGCCGGCGTGAGCCAGGCGGCCGAGCCGAAGTCGGGCGGCATCCTTCACATCTACCACCGCGACAGCCCGGCCAGCGCCTCAATTCTGGAGGAGGCGACGTTCTCGACCAACGTGCCGTTCATGGGCGTGTTCAACAACCTGGTGCTGTTCCGCCAGGACGCGCCGCAGAACACGATGGCCAGCATCGAGCCGGAGCTCGCCACGAGCTGGAGCTGGAGCGCCGACAACAAGGCGCTGACCTTCAAGCTGCGGCCGGGCGTCAAATTCCATGACGGCAAGCCGTTCACCGCCAGGGACGTGGTCTGCACGATGGATTTGGTGCGCGGGCTTTCGACCACCAACACGCTGCGCAAGAACCCACGCACGGCGTGGTATCAGAATGTGACGGACGTGAAGGCGAACGGGGACAACGAGGTTGTCTTCTCCCTCGCCCGGCCGCAGCCGTCGCTGCTGGCGCTGCTGGCGTCGGGCTATGCGCCGATCTACCCGTGCCACGTGTCGGCGCGCGACATGCGGGTGGCGCCTGTTGGCACCGGGCCGTTCAAGTTCGTTGAGTTCAAGGCCAACGAGTCGATCAAGCTGGCGCGCAATCCGGACTACTGGAAGAAGGGCCGGCCATACGTGGACGGGATCGAATACACCATCATCCCGAACCGATCGACCGCGATGCTGGCGTTCATTGCCGGCAAGTTCGACATGACGTTCCCGACCGAAGTGTCGGTGGCGTTGCTGAAGGACATCAAGAGCCAGGCGCCGAACGCCACCTGCGTGATGGCGCCGCAGAACGTCAGCGCCAACTTGATCCTCAACCGCGACAAGCCCCCGTTTGACAATGCTGATATCCGGATGGCGATGGCGATGACACTGGATCACCAGGCGTTCGTCGATATTCTTTCCGAAGGTAAGGGCAACATAGGTGCTGCTATGCAGCCGGGGCCGGAGGGTGTCTGGGGCATGCCGCTGGAGCGGCTGCGCACCCTGCCCGGCTATGATCCGGACGTGGAAAAGAGCCGGGCCGCCGCGCGAAAATTGATGGAGAAGAACGGCTACGGTCCGGAGAAACGGCTGGCGGTCAAGATCTCCACCCGCAACATCGCGACCTACCGCGATCCGGCGGTGATCCTGATCGACCACCTTAAGAAGATCTACATCGATGGCGAGCTGGACATCGTCGAGACCGCCAACTGGGATGCCAAGATCACCCGCAAGGACTACGCCGTGGGCATGAATTTGACCGGCTCGGCGGTGGATGATCCGGACCAGAATTTCTACGAGAACTACGCCTGTGGTTCCGCACGCAACTATCCAGGATATTGCAACAAGGCGCTGCAGGCGGACTTCGACCGGCAGAGCCAGATGACCGATGTCGAGGCGCGCAAGAAGCTGGTCTGGGACATCGACGCGAAGCTGCAGCAAGACGTGGCCCGGCCGATCATCTACCATCTGCGTTCGGCTACCTGCTGGCAGCCTTACGTCCATGGCTACTCGCCGATGGTGAACAGTTCATACAACGGCTACCGCTTCGACGGCATTTGGCTCGACAAGTAGACATATGGGCGCCTACCTCGTTCGCCGTCTGGGACTGATGATTCTGACGCTGTTCGGAATCTCGGTGATCATCTTCGTGCTGTTGCGGCTGGTGCCGGGGGATATCGTCGATATCCTGTTCGACAGCGCGGGGATGGTGAACCCGGCCGAGAAATTGAAGATCCAGCAGGACCTTGGGCTCGACAAGTCGATCCCGGCGCAATACGCGGTGTGGATCGGCGGGTTGCTGCACGGCGACCTTGGCTACTCGTATGTTTCCGAGAAGCCGACATTGCAGGAGATTCTGCCGCGGTTGCCGATAACGGCGAAGCTGGCCGGGATGGCTTTGGTTTTCGCCGTGGTGATCGGGGTGCCCCTGGGGGTGCTGAGCGCCGTGCGGCAGAACACGTGGCTGGATTATGGGCTGCGGGTGTTTAGCCTGACCGGGTTGTCGATGCCTTCGTTCTGGTTGGGGTTGCTGATCCTGATGGCGTTCGTGGCGCTGTTCGGGACGTTGCCGATCTATACCGAGCCACCGAAGACCGTGCTGGACGGGTTTCTGTTGATGGCGGTACCGGCTGCGGCTGTCGGGTTTCGCAGCTCGGCGTTGATTATGCGGCTGACGCGGTCCTCGATGCTGGAGGTTTTGCGACAGGACTATATTCGGACGGCGCGGGCGAAGGGTGCTTCGCCAGGGGCGGTCAACTTCGACCATGCGCTGCGCAATGCGATGCTGCCGGTGGTGACGGTGATCGGGATCGAGGCGGCGTTTCTGATCGGCGGGCTGGTGGTGACGGAGACGGTGTTCAACATTCCCGGGGTGGCGAGATTTCTGGTCGAGGCGATAAGGTGGCGCGATTATCCGATAGTGCAGAACCTGGTGATGTTCATCGCGATCGTCGTCGTGGTAATGAATTTTTTAGTGGACATGCTGTACGCCGTGCTCGACCCCCGCATCAAGTACTCCGGCTGATGAGGACTGAGCAAGGCCAGCGCCCTGCGCTGGACCCGCAAAGGGCAGTCGCCCCATTTGAAGCCCGTCATTTGAGGATGCGCTCCACGGCGCTTCCGTGGCGGGGTCTGGGGCAGAGCCCCCTGCTGGCTTCCTCATGACTGCTCCTGGTTATTCCGCTGAGCTGAACCGCGCCGGCGCCAACGCGGTTGGCTTTTTTGGCCGGCTGCGCTTCCTGGCGCGTTCATATCCGCTGGGCGCGATCGGCGCCGTCATCATGGTGGTGTTCGTGCTGGCGGCGATCTTTGCCGACGTGGTCACCCGGTTCGATCCGTTATCGACCGATGCCAGGATGTCGCTGGCGCGGCCGTTCGGCGTGCATGTGCTGGGTGCCGACTTCATGGGGCGGGACGTGTTCAGCCGGCTGGTTTACGGTGCCAGGATTTCGCTGGCGGTGGCGATTTCGACGACGGCGATCGGCAGCGTGCTTGGTGTGGCGATCGGGTTGACGGCCGGGTATCTGGGCGGATGGGTCGATCTTTTGACGCAGCGTGTGACGGACATCATGCAGGCGCTGCCGCTGCTGGTTTTGGCGCTGGTGATGTCGGCGGCGTTGGGGCCCTCGTTGCGGACGACAATCATTGCCATCGCCATTCCGCTGGTGCCGTATTCGGCGCGGGTGATCCGGTCGAACACGTTGGCGTTGCGCGAATCGGCGATGGTGGAGGCGGCCAAGGCGGTTGGCATGAGCGAGTGGCGGATTGCGATACGGCATGTGCTGCCGAACACCATCGCGCCTTTAATCGTGCTGGCGACGGCACAGTTCGGATCGACGATATTGACCGAGGCCTCGCTGTCGTTTCTGGGGTTGGGGATTCCGGAGCCTTATCCTTCGTGGGGTCGGATGCTTTCCGAGTCCGCCGCCGAGTATATTCGCACCGCGCCGTGGCTGGTGATCTTTCCCGGCGTGGTGATCAGCCTGGTGGTGTTCGGCACTAACCTACTGGGTGATGCTATCCGCGATGCCCTGGATCCTCGCCAGCGTGGATAATTTGCCGGTGCTGGAGGTTGCTGGTCTACGCACGCTGTTCTTCACGCGAGGCGGCGTGGTGACGGCGGTGGACGACGTTTCCTTCTCCATCTTCCGCGGCGAGACTTTGGCGGTGGTCGGCGAAAGCGGCTGCGGCAAGAGCATGACGGCGCTTTCGATACTTCGGCTGGTGCCGACGC
>JAYTTA010000567.1:0-11551 GCA_043745345.1 Acetobacteraceae bacterium
GCCGCCCGCCCGTTTCTGCAGGCCATCAGCGATCCGCAGCGCGGGATTGTCCCTGTCTTCCGCCAGCACCGACTCGGCCGCAGTCGCCTCACCGCCGAGCGCCATTGTCTCCAGCGCAAGCGGCAGCAGCCGGTCACGCAGTGCCGTTGGGTAGGCCAGCACCAGGGGCAGGGTAGCGGCGAAAGCTGCTGCGGCCTTGGGCAACCCCTCATGCCGGCGAGCCTCGATCACCGCGCGCCAGAAATCGACCTCGTCGCTGCCGGACAGACGCGGGTCATCGATCCCGTCGGCGGCGTCGTTGCGTCCGGCGAGCATAGCGGCGATCGCCGACAGGCCGGCCACCTCGGCGCTGTTGGCGAGCCTAGGGTCTTCCTGGACGGCGTTCGCCAACATGGATTGCGCTTCGATGCCTAACCCGAGGGCGATCGCCACCTGGGCTGCGGCGACCCGAGGCCGGCCACGCGCCAGTACCGGCGCCGCTGCTGCATCCGACAGATGCGCCTGCAAGCGGCGCAGCAACTCGGTGTCGCGCGACGCCGGGAAGTCGAACCGGCGGGTCAGCGCGGTGGCACCGACCCCCGATCCAGCGGCCACCGAGAGCATCGGCTCGGGATCAGGGTCGATGCCGGCTGCCTCGAACGCGCCGAGTACGAAGCCGGTCTCGGTCGGGCGCAGCGCGAGCCGGTCCGAGATCGGCTGCACGGCGACGCCCTGGCTGCTCGCCAATAGCAAGAACTGGGCCGCGCGGCGTTCGGCGGGGACACCGAAGCCAGGTTCCCGGATCGTGCCGACCAGCAGCAGGGCGCCGGTTTCGGGATCGGTCACGGCGATCGACCGGCCGGCCGGAGGGGCTGCCAGCAGCATGCTGCCCTTCTCGGCGCGCATGGGAATGGCATGGATCGGCTCGCGCCGCGCGGCGGCCGGCGATAGAAGGATGGCCCAGTCGCCCGATGCCGAGTGCTGCAGCCCCGCCTCCATTCCCGGTGGCAAAATAAGTCGCACGAGGGTCGCCGCGACCAGTAGCTGGACGCTGGCCGAGGCCAGCAGGTTGTCACCGGTCAGCGCTGCCAGGTCGACCGGACGGCGCTCGTCGAACACGAACAGCGCCTGCTCGCCGCGGATGAAGGCGGCGGCGCCGACGCCGGTGCCGAACGGCACCGAAAACCCGGCGAGACCTGGCGGCAAGGCCAGCTTCAATGCGGTGAGGGCAACCGGCCCGGCGTTCGCTGTTTCTGGGGGAATGCCCGGCGGCAGATCGGCTGCATGTTCCGGTGATGCGTGCTCGGGGGGAGCAAGCGAGGCCGGAAATGCGGTCGGCTCAGCTGCTTTTGCCGTGGTGACGCCAGGTGCGGCCGGCTTCGTCTCGGCTGCGGCACCCGGCGGTAATCCGGTTTCCTCGGTGGTGTTCGCCAGTGGAACTGGCGGGATGGGCGGCAACGGCAACCGCCGCGTCTGTGCAGATTTTTCGTTTTTCTCTGGCGCTGGCGCTTTGGATGCAACCACTATCGCCGGCGGATCGAGGACATCGACCACCACGCGATGTCCAATTCGGCTGTATCGCAAGCCTGATCCGGCGGCGATGACCAGCTCCGCGCCACCTGCCACGACATCGATATGCCTGACATTGCGCGGCGGCGGTTCCGCCGGGGCGATGGCAAGCGAATCGGGCAACCGGACGGTGACATGGTCGCCGTTGCGAACGACCACGTAGCGAGGCACGCCGGTAGCCTCGAACACGATGCGGCCGAACCCGGTATGGTTTCCGGTGCGCACGGCAACCGGCGTTTCAGTTGGCGAAACTGCCGGATCGGCGCGGGCCAGCGAGGGCTGCCAAAGGCATGATCCGAGCACTACCCAAAAGAACGAGAACCGATCAGGCCGGAACGAACGACCGCGCGGTCTCCACCACGGCCTGGTCACGGTCAGCATGCCGCCATCGCGGCGATTGCCATCAACCGCCATTCCCGAGTTCCGAACCGGTGCCGGAGGGGGCCGCCGACATCGGCCGGGTGCGCAGCTTGGCTAGGCCGTCAGTGATCTCGCGGGCCTTCTCCGGCAGCATCGCCGACAGGATCGGCGCCGCTTTGGCCTCCTTCATGCGATCCATCACCGGCAGCAGAACTGCCATGTCGAGGTCGTTTAGGATCGTCGCGGCATCGCGTGGCTTCATGCTCTGGTAGATCTTGACGAGGCCCTGCCAGCCGGCGTCCTCGCGCTCGCTGCGGGCGGCATTCAGCGCCTCCAGCTTCTTCTGCAGCAGCTGCAACTCCTCAATCCGGGTGGTCAGCTTGCGATCGGTGCCGCTCAGCATCGCCTCGCGGCCGGCAAGCGCTGCTTCGCGGCCATCGAGCTCGACCCGGCGTTGGCGCAGGTCGAGCAGGATCGCGCGTTCGCTATCGCTGACCGGCGGCTCCGGCGGTTCCTGCGGCTCGGGTTTCATCGGCGGCGGTGGAACGGCCGCCGCTACGGGCCTGGTCTCGGCAGGCTTGGCATGATCCGGTTTTCCCGGTGCCTTGTCAGGGCGATCCGGATCATGACCATCCAGCTTCTTCTCGGTCTCGTGCAAGGCTGCCTGGGCGCGTGGCAGAACCGTGGTCCCCACCGCCTCGCCGGCGATCCACAGGGCGCGAACCAGGACGGTGGATTTGACCGCGAGCAGCAGCGCCAGCACCGCGATGGTCGCGGGTAGTAGCCGTGGTTCCCATCGGATGTTTATGCGACCCATCGTCGATCCTCAAGCTCCGGCAAGCCTTGTCTTTCAGTCACCGCGACAGCCGCAGCGCCTGCATCAGGTCGCGCTCTGCCTGGCTGCGAACCCGCGGGGTTTCGGCGTCCTCGTCGTCCGCGTTGCGGCTCTGCACGGCGATCTTCGGTGTCGGCCTGGGCAACGCGGTGATGTTGCGTGGCAGCGCCTCCATCGGCCGGCCCGCGCGCACCAGTTGGTCCAGCCGGTCGGCAAGCCGCTCGCCACGCTCGGACAGGAAAACAAGGTCGTCCTTCAACGCCGACGCGCCCTCGATCTGCCGGGCGATCTGCCGGCCGGCGCCATCGACGGCGCCGCGCAGCCGCTCTACCCCGGCCTCGGCCTGCTGCGTGCTGGCGTTGAATTCCTGCACCAGGCCCTGAAGTGCGGCGCGGTCGCGCTTCAGCACGCCGAGCGCGCGTTCCAGCCGGACGGCGTGAAACAACGTCGCCGCCAGCAGCCCGATCAGACCGAGTTCCAGCAGCCACTGAATTCCGCCCATTCTGGGTTCCCGGTAATGAGTTAAGGCGGGATCGGTTCAACCTCGCCATCGATCAGACCGAGCCGAGCTGGAGCCGCGGCGCCTCACGCTCGATGCGCACCGCCATGCGGTTCTTGCGGCGGCCAACCCGGCCCTCGAACATTGACACCGCGCCGCAGCGCAATTGCACCGTGGCGCCGGGCTGCACGCCCAGCACGATTTGGCTGCCCGGACGCAGCGCGATCACGTCCGAAAGCCGCATCTCCTGCTCGTCGAGTACGACGTCAAGCTCGACGTCGGTGCTCCAGAGCTCCTCGGCGAGATGGGTTTCCCAGATTGAATCGCGGCCAAACTTCTCGCCCATGAACTGCTGCAGAAGCAGCTCGCGCACCGGCTCCAGCGTAGCGTAGGGAAGCAGCAGCTCCATCCGGCCGCCGCGATCCTCCATGTCGATGCGAAGCCGCGACAGCACCGCGGCGTTCGACAACCGGGAGATTGTGGCGAACCGCGGATTGACCTCCAGCCGCTCGAACCGGAACGTAACCGGACAGAGCGGATCGAAACTGGCGGACAAGTCGGCCAGCACGACGTAGATCAGCCGCTCGACCAGGGTGCGCTCGATCGTGGTGTAGGGCCGGCCCTCGATGCGCATCGCGGCGGTACCGCGGCGGCCGCCGAGCAGCACATCGACGATCGAGTAGATCATCGCGCTGTCCACCACCACCAACCCGTAATTGTCCCACTCGTCGGCCTTGAATACTGCCAGAATCGCCGGCAGCGGGATGGCATTGAGGTAGTCGCCGAAGCGCAGACTGAGGATGTTGTCGATCCCGACCTCGACGTTGTCGCTGGTGAAGTTGCGCAGGCTGGTCGACATGATGCGGACCAGCCGGTCGAACACGATCTCGAGCATCGGCAGGCGCTCGTACGACACCAGGCCGGAGCTGATGATTCGCTGCATGCCGGATCGGTTGTCGGCGCTGTCCGTGTCTTCGAAGCCGAGCAGGCTGTCGATCTCGGCCTGGTTCAGCACGCGCGCCGAAGCGTCGGCGATAGGCGGCGTTTCCGCCGGCCCAGCTTCAATCGACCCGGCTTCGATGGCGGGTTCGGTGCCGCTCATTGCACCAGCAACTCGACGAACAGCACGTCCAGCACACGCACCGGCGCCAGCGCCAACGAGGCACGGGCAAGCAGCTCGCCACGCAGCCGGTAGGTGCCGGCCGACCCGCGCAGCTCCTCCGGACGCATCTCCCGCATGTAGGTCTGGAACATGTCCTGCAGCCGCGGCATCGAGGCCTTGACCCGGTCGACATCCTCGGCACGCGCCACCTCAAGCCGGGCGCCGAGCTTGAGATAGACCGGCTTGCGGGAATTGCCGTTGAGGTTGGTGATCATATCGGGTAGGTCGACAAAGATCGGCAGCACCGGCTTGTCGGACGCGGCCTCAGCCTGCGCGGCCGATTTCACGCCGAGCAGACCCGGCAGCACGCCGCTGAACCACAGCCCGCCGCCGATGCCGCACAGCAGCACCGGCGCCAGGATCAGCAGTAGCTTCTTCTTGCCTTTGGATGGCGGAACGGCGGTGCCGACGCCGTCGGGCTCGATCACCAGTTCCTTATTCTTGCTCGACATTGGGGTTTCCCTGGCACGGCGCGATCATCCGCGGCCGGCGACGTGGCCATGACGTTGGGCGAGACACGTTAAGGAAGCCTTGCGCGACCGGCCCTTGCGGCAATTCGCGCCGGAGTGCCCGGCACGATCTGCCGCCGCCCCGGCAGCCTTTGCCGGCCGGCCGGCCCTGCGATGGCGCAGAACCAGGCGTTCGGGCGTGGCATGACAGTTGCAAAATCAGCCTGGACGCGAACGCCACAAGAAAGATGCCGACATGGAGAACACCATCACCATCGCGACCTCCCGTCTGGTCGCTCAGAGCCGCGCGATGGAGGTGACGGCGGACAACATCGCCAATGCCGCCACCCCGGGCTTCAAAAGTGCGCGGATGCAGTTCAGCGACTGGATCGCGCGCCAGGGCGCGACGACAGCGCCGCGCGGTGGGGCCACCCTCGCCTACACCCAGGACCGCGCGACCTGGCGCGATTTCCAGGCGGGACCGCTCAGCCACACCGCCAACCCGCTCGATCTTGGCATTACCGGCGAGGGCTTCTTCACCGTGGCGACGCCGCAGGGGCCGATGCTGACGCGGGCCGGAAGATTCAGCCTGTCTTCCGATGGCACCGTCGCCAACGCCGCCGGCCAAGCCCTGCTCGATACCGCCGGCCAGCCGATCCGGCTGTCGCCAACGGACACCACCCTGACCATCGCCGGCGACGGCACCATCAGCAGCGAGAACGGACGGGTCAGCAAAGTCGGTGTGGTGGCGCCCGCTGACCCGATGCGGCTGCAGGCACAAGGCAGCGCCGGCTACCGCTCCGGCTCCGCCACCGCGCCGGTGGCGGCACCCGCCATCGTGCAGGGCGCGATCGAGGACTCAAACGTCCAGCCGATGCAGGAGATGGTGCGGATGATGAGCGACCTCCGGGAATTCCAGTTCGCGACGCAGATGGTCGAGGGCGAGGACCAGCGCCAGCAATCGGCGATCGACAAGATCCTGCAGCGCCGCAGCTGATCGTCTCGACGCAGCAATGATCTGAGGGAAACGACATGCGCTCACTCGATATCGCCGGCACCGGAATGCAGGCACAGCAGACCAACGTCGAGGTCATCTCCAACAACATCGCCAACATGACCACGACCGGTTTCAAGCGGCGGCGGGCTGAGTTCCAGGACCTGATCTACCAGAACCTGCGCCGCGTCGGCTCCAGCAGTTCGGATACCGGCAGCGTGGTGCCGGCCGGCGCCCAGGTCGGGCTAGGTGTGCGCACCGCGGCGATCTACCGCATCGGTGAGCAGGGTAACCTGCAGCAGACCAGCAACAGCCTGGATGTCGCTATCCAAGGCAACGGGTTCTTCCAGGTGACGCTGCCGTCGGGCGAAACCGCCTACACCCGCGACGGCACCTTCGGTCTGTCGCCGGACGGCACCATCGTCACCGCCGACGGCTATGTCGTGCTACCGGCGGTGACGGTGCCGAGCAATGCCCGCGACATCACCATCAACAGCGCCGGCCAGGTGCAGGTGACGATCGACGGCCAGACCGCGCCGCAGACGGTGGGTACCCTGCAGCTGGCGGTGTTTCCGAACGAGGCCGGGCTCGATGCCCAGGGCCAGAACCTGCTGCTGCAGACCGCGGCCTCCGGTGGTGCGGTCACCGGCAACCCGGCCGCACCCGGTTTCGGCAGCATGATGCAGGGGTTCACCGAAACATCCAACGTCAACGTCGTGACAGAGATCACCAACCTGATCACGGCCCAGCGCGCTTACGAGATGAACAGCCGGGTGATCACCACCAGCGACCAGATGCTTTCCACTCTCACCAACCTGAGGTGATGATCGTGTGCCAACTTTTCGGTTGCGTGATGGTTGTCGCCATGATCACCGCTTCCAGCCCCGCAACCGCGGCGATCCTGCGGCCGATGACGGAGCTGCGGGCGCCGGTGATCCGGCTTTCCGACCTGTTCGATGACCTCGCCTCGACTCCTGACAGGCTGCTTGGCACAGCGCCGGCCCCCGGGGGCCGGATCATCGTGGAGGCGGCGCAGCTTGGTGCCATCGCCAGGCAGTTCAAGGTGGATTGGCGGCCCACCTCCGGCGCCGACCGCGTGGTGCTGGAACGCCCCGGCCGGGTACTGTCACGCGACCTGGTGCAGGATGCGGTGCGCGCCGCTTTGGTTGCGGCCGGCGCCAGCGCCGACTGCGATATCGACCTGCCGGGGTTCATGGCACCGACAGTCCCCGTTGAAAGCCCCGCCACGCCGCTCGTCTCCGGCATCGAGTATGACCGCGACAGCGGCCGGTTTGTCGGCATCCTGTCGATCGCCGGCCCGGGAATGGAACCGATCACCAGTCGCATCGCCGGCCGCGCCGACGACATGGTGACGCTGCCGGTGGCCGCCGCCAGGCTGGGTACCGGCACCGTGATACAAAGCGGCGACCTGCGCCTGGCGCGGGTACGGGGCAGCCTCGGCCGTGATGCCGCCGAGACGACTGACGCCATCGTCGGCAAGGAGCTGCGCCATCCGGCGATGGCCGGCCAGCCGTTGCGGCGGGCTGAGCTGGTGCCGCCCGCGCTGGTGCAGAAGGGCGCGGCCGTGCAGATGACGCTTGAGAATTCTGGCATTGTGCTGGTCGCACAGGGCGTGGCGCTGGAAACCGGCGGCCTTGGCGCCCGCGTGCACGTGGTCAATATCAACTCCCGCGCCATGCTGGAGGCTGAGGTCACGGCGATGGGCCAGGTCCGGGTGCGCCCGGAAAGCGCGCCCGTGCTGCCTGGACGATCGGGTAGCAGCGACTTTCACGCACAGAACTATCCGGCGCCGTCATACCCGGCGCAGACGGCCCTACGATGAGGGGCGCGGTCGCCGCGACCTTCGCCGGGCTGCTGCTGGCCGGCTGCGGCAACCTTTCCCGGCTTGCCGAGGTTGGCCGCCCGCCGGCATTGTCGCCGATCTCCGACCCGACGCGTGATCCTTCCTGGCGCCCGCTGACGATGCCGATGCCCGCCAGCATCGTCGCCCCAGCCGATGCCAACAGCCTATGGCGACCCGGCTCGCGCGCCTTCTTCAAGGACCAGCGCGCCGCCCAAATCGGCGACATCGTCACCGTGCTGGTGAAGATGAACGACAACGCCAACTTACAGAACGTGACCGGGGCGACCCGCACCAGCGATCAGGCGATGGGCATTCCGGACCTGTTCGGATTCCAGAACCTGCTCAACACGGTGCTGCCGAAGCCGATCGACGCCTCAAAGCTCGTTTCGCTCAACAGCGGCAACAACGCCAACGGCAAGGGCCAGATCCAACGCAACGAAACGGTCACGCTAAGGCTTGCCGGCGTCATCATCCAGGTGCTGCCGAACGGCAACCTGGTGGTCGCAGCCCGCCAGGAGTTCCGCGTCAACAGCGAATTGCGGGAGCTGGTGGTCAGCGGCGTGATCCGGCCCCAGGACATCGCCAGCGACAACACCGTGGTGCATGACCGCATGGCTGAGGCCCGGATCACCTATGGCGGACGCGGCCAGCTAACCGAGGTGCAGACGCCACGCTACGGCCAGCAGATCCTAGACATCATCCTACCGTTTTAAGCACGGGCTTTAGTCGGGGGTGAAATCCATCGCTGCCCCGTTCATGCAGTAGCGCTGGCCCGATGGCGCCGGGCCGTCCGGGAAGACGTGGCCAAGATGCCCGCCACAATTGCTGCAATGGACCTCCGTGCGGACCATGAACAGGCTGCGGTCGGCGGTGGTGCCGACGGCACCCTCGATCGGATCATGGAAGCTCGGCCAGCCGGTGCCGCTCTCGAACTTGGTGCCGGCGACGAACAGCTTTTGGCCACAGCCGGCGCAGGAGAAGTGACCGGAGCGCTTTTCGTAGTTCAGCGCACAGGTGCCGGGCCGCTCGGTGGCGTGGCCGCGTAGAACCGAAAATTGCTCAGGCGTCAGCCGCTGGCGCCACTCAGCGTCGCTCAGGGTGAATGAAAACCGCTCTTCCGCCACATCCTGTGTGCCGCCGCCGAACAACCGTGCCATCATGGTTCTCCCGTATTGAGTTCCACCAAGAAGTGGTCGCGCGCCAGCCGTTTGTGAAGAGCGGCTGGCCTCGAGTGCTACAGTGCCTTGTGGCTGCCATCGCAGAGCGGCGCGTTCAAGGTCGTCTTGCAGCCGCAGAAATACGCGTCGCCGGTCTTGGCCGCCTTGTATTCCATAGGACGGAATTCGCCGCCCTTGTGCGAGCCGTCGCAGAACGGTTGCTTGGCGCTTTGGCCGCAGGAGCACCACCAATAGGACTTGCCTTCCTCGACCGCGACCTTGATCGGGGATTTCTGCGCGATAACCGGCATCGCATCGGGCATCGGTCTGCTCCTGTTCCGGCGATACTTGTGCGGATCGCTAGCGCACAGGTTTCCGGCGATGCTCACCGTTCGTCAAGCCTCGTTCTTGTTGCATTGCATAACCGAACCCGCCACAGAGCTTCTGCCGGACAGTTCCGGGTGGATCGTCCCGCATGCTGTTCGTTCTGGCCAAGTTCGTCTGGGCGCTGATGCGGCCGAGTTCCGTGCTGCTGCTGCTCTGCGTGTTTGGCACCCTGCTGCATCGCCGGCGATGGGGTTTTCGTGCGCTTCTGCTGGGCGTCGGCGGATTGGTGATCGTCAGCGTGGTGCCGATCGACCGATGGCTGATGGCGCCGATCGAGAACCGGTTTCCGCGCCCCACGGCACCCGCGCATGTCGATGGCATCATCGTGCTGGGCGGCGCCGTGGATACCGCGCGCACCATCGAACATGGCATCCCATCCCTTACCGCCGCCGCCGAGCGCATGACGGCGTTTGCTGGCTTGGCCAGGCGTTACCCGAATGCGCGGCTGGTGTTCACCGGCGGCTCCGCCTCAGTGTTCAAGGCAAGACTGAGCGAGGCCGACGTCGCTCGGACTCTGTTCACCGACCTTGGCGTGCCGCAGGACCGTATGACCTACGAGGACCAGTCGCGCACCACCTACGAGAATGCGGTCGAAACCTACCGGCTGATGCAGCCGCGGCCAGGCGAGGTCTGGCTGCTGGTGACCTCGGCCAACCACATGCCGCGCGCGGTCGGCGTGTTCCGCCGCATCGGCTGGCCGGTGGTGGCTTGGCCGGTTGCCTACAAGACGCCGCCGCTGGAGGAGTACATCCAGTTCGGCCCACTCGGCGACCATCTGGTCGGGATCGACCTGTCGGTGCACGAATGGATCGGGTTGCTGGCCTATTATCTGACCGGACGGACCGAGACCCTGTTCCCGGCGCCGCTGTCCTGAGGCGCCTGAACAGGCCAGTTCAGACAATCCGCCATTCATGGCCGTCATCGCCGCGGTCCGGACGGCGCAGCACCTCAAGCCGAAGGTGGCGGTCATGCGCCATCAGGGCGCCCTCCAGCAGCCCGCTCCAGGCGTCGAGGACCGCCGGCGCCCCTTGCCCCGCAAGCAACCGGATCGAGTTCTGCCGGACCCCGGTGGCCCCGACCCGGATCGCCGCGTCGCCCTGCGCTAAAGCCAACGCCACCATGAAATCGGCAAAGCCGGCGGCCGTCGCATCAAAGCCGCCAAGCGCCGCCGCAGTCTGTTCATAGAGCTGCATGCCGACCAGCCGGCCGGTGAGCCCGATCAACTCCACGACCTGAGGGGCGCCGAACAACCTTATCGCTTCGGGCAAGGTCGAGCGGACATACTCCATGGCGTAGCCGCGATGGGCGCGGCGCAACCTCGCCTCCGGCCACTCTCCGGCCGGCAATTCGGGCGCGGCTGCCGGATCGAACCGCGGCGCGTCCTCCTGCGGGGCGAAACGCAGCCGCTGAGCCTCGGTCAGGTCGAAATCATGCTCCTGGAAATAGCCCTCAAGCCCGGCTTGGCCGTCCACCGTCATCTTGGTGCAGACGAAACCAAGCCGGGGATTACCGAGTGACGGCCCGTTCTCCGCATACCAACCGGCAAGGATGGCAGCAGAGACCTGCGACGGGATGGCGCAAATCGAAACGCCGTTCCATATCCAGCGCGGCGGCGGAAACCGCACCCACGCTTTGCGGTCGTTCTCCCGCATGAACTCCACCTTCACGCCGCCAATGCGGTTCGACAGATAATGGTAGCTGGCGGCCTTTACCGCATCCGGCAGCCCATCCAGCCCGAGCTTGCCTAGGCTCGAGAGGAACTTCTCGTGATGCTGGCGGCGGAAAACCGCGAACAGCAGCCGGGCGGCATCGTCCGGCCCGCGCCGGGTGACGGTGCTGAGCACGATGCCGGTGAAGAAGCCGTGGTACCAGGTGGCGACTGCCTTCCAGCTGGCCCACTCCGCCTGGTTGGCATCCATCAGCCGACGCTTGCAGTTTCCATCGGCAATGTGGGGTCCGCCGCCCATTCGGTCAGCGAGGCGTCGTACAGCACCACGTTGTCATGGCCGAGCATGGTCAGGATCAACGCATCGGCGCTGGCCGCGATGCCGCCGCCGCAATAGGTGATGACCCGGCGGTCCATCGCGCCCACTTCCGCGAATCTCTTCCTCAGCTCAGCGGGAGCCAGAAATTCGTTGGTGTCGGGATCGACCAGATGCGCCGCCGGCAGGTTGACGCTGCCGGCGATGTGGCCCGGCCGGCCGTAGGAATTGCCGCCGGTGCCCTGATGCTGGGCCGGTTGCAGCGCATTGATCGTGCAGACCGCCTGGTCGCCGATTGCCGCCAGAACCTCTTC
>JAYTTA010000568.1:0-3098 GCA_043745345.1 Acetobacteraceae bacterium
GCCACCACTGGAACCGCCTCAGCGACCAGCCCTGGCGCATCATGTCCATCGGATTGCGCGATTGGGCACATCGGTTCTGATCAGAGAGAACCAGTATAAACGGCGCGCTGACGTGGCTGATAACGAACCTACGCAACATTAGATATTAGACTGAGTTAGTCAACTCCAAGCCGATAGAAACTTGACCCCGAGTGGAGTAAGTAAAAGTTCGGAGACTTCAGCCAAACTCAGGAACAATGTAGGAGCCGTGACTAGGCATTTAGAAAATGCAGTTTCGCAGGGATGTTGCCGAAACTATCCCATTCAACTGCCATGAGCCCAGACCCAAAAAATCCCGACGCAACCGAAGTTCGGCCCAACACGATCAAGCATCCGGACGACTGGAGCACCGACGACGAGACTATGACCGCAGCGCAGGCGTCCTACCTCAAGACTCTGTGCGAGGAGGCCGACAAAACATTCGATCTATCGCTGACCAACGCCGAGACTTCCAAACGGATCGATCCTTTGCAGTCCAAGACAGGGCATGGCAAGTCGCACTGAAGCTTCTGTAAGCCGGGCCGATACGGCGTCACCTGGCTAGCTTCGGAAATCGCTGCCTACTTGCGAAGCGCCTCATTGCCGACGCCGACAATGTCGAGCATCATGGCCACAAGGATGCCAAGGGCGACCAGAAGCAATCCTGCCATGAAGTAGTTCTTATTGCGGCTGTAATGGCCAACATTCAGCGATGACAGAGATAAAAAGCCGGCAAGCGACTTGAGTTGCAAGCCTGTGCCTACGACCAGTGGAATAAGGGACAGAAGATGCTTGGAGTGCCAGGGCACCGGGTTGTTTGCCCAACTGCTGACGAAGTTCAATGAAAACCCGAGGACGATGCCGACTACCGTAACCGAACCGCTTCGGAATATCGGGTCTATGTCATAAGGCGGCAGTTCTGTCTTAAGGTTGTTCAGTTCGGTTGCCATGTCGAACCATATCTTGAATCGGTATCACACCACCAGTCGATAAAAATCACCGTCTTGCTCGATGTGCCCGGCGGTGGGGGTTGCGAAGTGGGTGCCCAGCACCAACGTCGGCGTCCCCGCAAGCGCGCGATACATGTTAAGCCGCGTCGCGTGCGCCATGTCCGGATCGTGATCGGCAGTCGAGGACCACTCGGGGTGACCGATCTGACAGGGGTGGTGCAGGAAGTCCCCGGTGATCAACGCCTCCTCGCCGCGCGACGATATCTTCACGCTTACATGTCCCGGAGTATGGCCAAAGCTCTGCACAAGGGAAACTTCTGGGCAAATCCGGTGGTCGACCTCGATCAGATCGACCAGCCCAGCCTTCATCACAGGACGCACGCTGTCATCCAGGATGAACTGCATGTCCGGCCGCGTGTCGGCCATCCAGTGCTCGTATTCGATGCGGCCCATCAGGTAGCGTGCCTGTGGGAACGTCGGGATCCATCTGCCATCGACCAGCATGGTGTTCCAGCCGACATGATCCACGTGCAGATGCGTGCACAGCACGGTATCGATCGTCTCGCGGGCAAAACCGGCCTCAGCCAGGTCCTGCAGAAATCGTCCCTGAAGCTTGTTCCAGGTCGGGATCCGGCGGTTCTCCTTATCATTGCCAAGGCAGGTGTCGACGACGATCCGGCGCTCTCCGACTTCGACCACGAAGGCGTGGATGCTCATCCGCAACCGCCCGTTTTCGTCGGCGAAATGCGGCTTGAGCCAGGTCATGTGCTCGACCGCTTCCGGGGTCGCCATCGGCAGCAGGAAGCGGCTGCCGCCCGTCATCTCCAACTCGACGATTTTCGTTATCGTCACATCGCCGATGCGCCACTTCATGATGCGGGCCCGTTCAAAATATCGAATAGCCGCCGTCGATGATGAAGCTGCCCCCCGTGTGATAGCGCGACGCCGAGCTCATCAGATACACGGCGATACCACCGAAATCGGCACCATCACCCCACCTTCGCATTGGAATACGGGGCATGACGTTGCCGGCGAATTTCTCGTTGGAGGTCGCGTTGGCCGTCATGTCGGTGGCGATCCAGCCTGGTAAGATAGCATGGGCGCGCACGTCGTAACGCGCGAACTCTACCGCCATCGCCTTGACCATGCTGATCAGCCCACCCTTGGTGGCGGCGTAGTGCTCGCTGCGCGGCGCCGCCTCGATCGCCGCCAGCGACGCGGTGCCGACCAGCACCCCGCCATCGCCGCGCTTGACCATGTGCCGGGCCGCTGTGCGGAAGGTGTAGAAGGCGCCGTGCAGGTTGACGCGCAGTACGCGGTTCCACTCCTCGGTCGGCATGTCGAGGAAGGAACGCTGGCCACGGCCTGAAACGCCCGCATTGGCGAAGCAGCCATCGACCCGGCCGAGCACCCGAACCGTTTCGGCGAAGGCCTGCTCGACCGCGGCCTCGTCGCCGACATCGCATTCCAGGGTCAGCACTTGGCGCCCGGTTTTCTCTAGCGCGGCCTTTGCGTCCCGATTCTTGCCGGCGTTGGTGCCCCAGATCGCGATGTCGGCGCCGGCCTGGGCCACGGCGTCCGCCATGCCGAGGCCAATGCCGCTGTTGCCGCCGGTTACCAGCGCAACCTTACCAGCCAGGTCGAAAGGTGTGTAGGCCATGGTCTATCCCTCAAAAAGAACGTCAGTCATCGCTGCCCGAAGCGGTGCGGTAATCCTTGAACGGCGCGTCCCTCTGGCTGAGCAGATCCCGCACACTCGATCCGTCGCGGCGGAACTGACGTCGGTAGTTCAGGCTGCTCTCGGTGGTGAAGGCCAGCGCCTGTAACTCGGTGCCGGAGCGGATGGCGGCGCGCATGCCCATGATCTCCATCGCGCGATGCACGCTGCGCTTGTTGATCTGCAGTAAATCAATCGGGATCAAAGTCATGCGTTCGGCGATGCCGAGCACCGCAGTTTCCAGAGCTTCGGCCGGGTAGGCGCGGTTGGCGAAACCCATTTGTGCCGCCTCGGTGCCGGTGATCGCGTCGCCGGTCAAGTACATCTCCATGGCATTGCGCATGCCCATCAGCCAGGGATGGAACTGGTTGTCGGGCGGGCTCATCAGCCGCACCGGCGGATAGCCAATCTGG